>DATAAG010000923.1:0-6644 GCA_036260235.1 Longimicrobium sp. | reverse complement strand
AGGCGCCGCGCCGGACCTGCGTCCGGCGCGGTCCCTGGCGCCGGCCGAAAGGATCTGCCGGCCCCGCCCGGGAGCCGGTCACGCGTTCGGAGCTCGCGGCCGCCGTGTCCGCGAAGGCGGACAGCGCGTAGTCGTTGCGGCGATTTCAATCGCTTTCCACGGGGCCGGCCCTTCCCGTCAGCCGATCCGTCCCGCCGGCGGCTCCTCGGGGACGAAGTACGGACGGCGCAGGTGCTGGTCGTGGTGCGCCGGGAACATCGCCGCGAAGTACTCCGTCCATCCTCCCATTCGCACCCGCACCAGCTCGTACCGCTCCGGCTGCCGCGCCGCCATGTGGTACGTGTCCGGGTCCGCCACCGTCACCGTGAACAGATTGGATCCCACGTTGCCGGCGACGTACTGCCGGATGAGCTCCTCCAGCTCCTGCACCGGAAAGTCCTCGCGGACGTTCAGGTCCACCGGCGCGGCGTTGCTCACGTTGTGGTACACGGCCTCCTGGTTCCAGCTGCTCATCCCCGTGTAGATGGGGCGGTTGGCGCCCGCCACCGGGTTGGGGGCCCCCGGGTCCTGCGCCACCGGCGGCATGTCCTGCGGAATGGGCGTGGGGCTGAAGTCCGACGGGTACGGCTGCCCGCTCAGCCGGCCGTTCGGCGAGGCGTTGCTGTCCAGCGCGTCGCCCACGTACGCCTCGAAGGTGCCCACCCCCACCTGCAGCGTCAGCTTCCATGGATGGTCCGGGGTGGAGTAGGCCTGCTCCTTCGCCTGCAGGATGCTCGCGAGCGGGGGCGGCGGGTCGTTCAGCGTGTCCCGGGCGATGTCGGCCATGTTCTCCACCAGCCACCGGCCGACCTCGTCCACCTCCGGGACGCCCATCCCGAACTTGGGCAGCTGCAGCGCGCGGGCGCGGATCTGCCTGAAGCGCTTCGCCCGCTCCTCCCCCCGCAGCTCGCCGGCCAGCGTGCTCTGGAAGGGCTCGATCATGTCGTGCCCCCAGTTGCAGTGCAGCGCCTGCACCAGCTCCGGCAACGTGCACACCGCCGTCTCCGGGTCGAAGACCAGCTTCTTGACCGCGTACAGCGAGTCGATGGTGAGCGAGCACGCCAGGAACATGGGCGCGATCAGGTGGTAGCGCGTGCCGCCGTTGGTCAGGTCGCGCCCGCTCTCCACGCACCCCTGCACGAACGGCGACAGCAGCGGGCTGGGGCAGTAGCTCCACAGGTTGCCGTAGTTGCCCAGCACGCCCGTGAAGAACTGCACCGTGAACCAGCGCAGGTGCTGCAGGTAGATCTGCTGCAGCTGCTCGAACGTCGTGATCTGCGCCGCGTGCGGCGAGCGGAAGCTGAGCTTCCACCCGCGCAGGTACACCGGGCCGTTCAGGTTGAAGCGCGCCCCCTGGTTCAGCGCGCACTCCAGCGCGTCCAGCGTCATCACGTTGCTGAAGGCGAACTCGCACTGGCCCGCCACCATGGGCTCGTAGCACCCGTCGCACACGTAGTCGCGCGCGGCGTCCAGCGGCAGCCCGCTGAACTCGTGCAGCGCGCGCACCATCCGCTCCTCGTGGAAGAGGATGGGGTGCGACCCGCCGCTGGCCAGCGCCATCGCCGCCTCGCGGACGATGTCGTCGCCGATGCCGGGGTAGAGGCGGATGGAGAGCACGGGCGCGTTCAGCGGCAGCCGGCGCGCGCTGCGCAGGCACAGCAGGGTGAGGCGGTTGGCGCCGGGCGTGGGCTTCGGCGCGTCGTCGGGCAGCCACCCGCCGATGGTGACCTGCTGCACCCACTGGTTGATGCCGTCGCCCTGGGGAAAGTTTCCGCCGATGTACGAGACGGTCGTGGTGCCGTAGGTCACGTGGTCGGTGGCGTTCTGTCGGTTGTGCAGCGCCTTTTCGCCCAGCTTGACCCAGAAGGCGTCCAGCACCTCCTGCGCCTCCTCCTCCGTGGTGGTCTTCCAGTACGGCCACAGCAGCTGGTCCAGCCGGCCCACGGAGACGGGCTCGCCGGCCTGGTGCAGGCAGCAGTGCAGGTTGAAGATGCACTGCGCCGCCTCCACGAAGGTGTCCGGCTTCTCCGTCGCCAGCTTGCGCATCCGCTCCGCCAGCCCCTGCAGGTTGCGCTGCTGCTCCGGGTGCGCGCCGTGGTCCGCGGCCATCCGCTCCGCCAGCAGGGCGTAGTTGCGGCAGTATCCCTGCATTCCCTCCAGCGCCAGGATGCTGGAGCGGTAGAAGGTCTGCTGGTCTGTGAGCGCGGCCTTGCGGTCCGCCGGCAGGTCGGGCCGCCCGAGCTCGCCATCCACCCGTTCCAGCCCCGCGCGCACCTCGTCCAGCACGCCGCCCAGCCCCATCCGCAGCAGCTTCGGGTGGTCGGGGACCACGTGGCCCATGGACGAGGTCTCGTCCAGCGACTCCAGCCATCCGGCCAGCCGCTCCTGGTCGGTCAGGTACGGCATCACCTCCTTGCCGCGTCCCAGCGACAGCTCCGGCATCACCCCCACCAGCAGGTCGTCGGGGTCGATGCGGAACACGTCCGCGCGCCAGCACCACGAGTCGCGGGGCACCGGGTACGCGGTCGTGGTGCACACCTCCGTCAGCATCACCCTGACGGACATCCCCTTGCGGACGGGGACGGGCGCGGCCAGGACCGGGTCGTCCGGCGCCACGTAGTGCGCCAGCGGCTGCATGCGGGGGATGTCGAAGGGGCGGTACCACTTGTTCTGCCACCGCGAGAACATCTTGCTCATCAGCCCCAGGATGCGCTGCGTCGGCGGGTCGCCGGGGCCGTACCTGCCCGTGCTCATGACGTTCAGGTAGTCCGCCGAGTTGTAGAACATCAGCCCGTTGCCGCTGCGCTCGCGCCAGAACGCCGGGACGTGGAAGTCGTCGAGGGTGAGCCCGCGGTGCAGCCCCAGCTCCTGGGCGCTGGGGACGTAGAAGTAGCCGCCGGCCACCGCGCGGACGATGCCCAGCAGCTTGTCCCTGCCGCCCACCATCCGCTGCAGCAGCCGCTCGAACGTGTGCGTGTCGCGCGCCATCCCGGCGAAGTAGATGCCCCGCTCGCGTCCGCCGCTGTTGGACATCGGCCCGAAGGGGAGCGCCTGGCGCACCAGTTCCAGGTTGCTCTGGTCCTGCGCTACGGCGCGCATGCGCTTGACATGGCTGAGCACGTCGCGGTCGGGGATGAGCACGCCATCATCAGTGCGGCCGATGACGTTCTGCTGCTCGTCGACGCTCATGTCCCTGAAGGCCGTCCACGCGATGTCGAACTTCTGCGTGATGGCCCAGCAGGCGCCGGGCGAGGTGTCCGTCCCCGTCTGGAGGACGCGGTCCACCACGCTGGCGGGATCGCCGGGGCTGGTGAAGCCGTCGAAGAAATGCTGGTCCAGGATCTTTCCGTCCGGCGGCAGGGCGGCGCGCGTCTCGTCGCGGCGGCTGAGCAGCGGCCCCACCGTGTCGTCCACCGCCTGCAGCAGCGCGTCCACGCCCGCGTTGGACTCCGCCTTCAGGTACAGCCACAGGTCGCCCCCGGTGCTGCGAAAGTGGGGGCTGTTCGACAGGATGGAGCCGCCGTCGGGGCCGCCCGGGGGCGCCTTGCCCGTCCACCGCGCCCACACCTCGCCCGCGACGCCGGCCAGCACGCCGCGCCGTCCGCCGTTCCCGTGGTCCGCGCGGGAGACGAGGGTGCGCAGGGCCTTGAGCACGGGCCCGGAGTCGGACGGGTCGGCCAACCAGCCGGTGAGGAACAGGCCGTGGGTGGGCATCAGCATCAGCCCCGGCTGTGTGGTCTTCAGGACGGAGTCTACCGAGGGCATGGAACGTCTCCGGAGTGCATTGTGGCGGATGGGATGCAACGGGAGAAGACGGTGCGGCGCGGGGGGCGAGCCCTGGGTGTGCGATGCCGTCGGTATCGGGAGCGGTGGCGGGACGAGGAGGCGAGGGATCGTGGAGGTGGGGCAGCTCGAGCCCGCAAGGTAGTCTGGCGTGCTCCCGGCGTCACGTTTTCCGGATGATCGAGATTCCTGATCGGATCCGGGCCGGTTCTCCTCTCCCGTGCTGGGGGTCTGCCCGACGGATCAGGAACCTGCCCGCGCCGTGTCCGCGAAGACGGACAGCGCGTAGTCGTTGCGGCGATTTCAATCGCCGGGCGCGGGCCTGGAGCGACTGAAGTCGCCGCTGGAAATTCGCGAAGTCCGCCTTCGCGGACTGCATCGCTGCCTCAGGACCGTGGTGGCGGGCTCCGGCGGAACCAGTTGCCGAACTCGATTCGCGACAGGCATCGACCGCCGGGCGCGGGCCCGGCTACCTGGGATAGGCGAATTTTTTAGCACCATCTCTCCCGCGCCTTCGCCGCTCGTCCCTCGTTCGCACGCCTCGTCCCTGCATCCCGAAGCTCCGCACCGGCGGCGTTTCCGCGATCACCGGAACTGGCGTATCGTTCTCGCCGTCTCCTCGCAGCCCGTCCGAACCACTCCCATCCACCGCCCGCACCATGACGCGAATCCGATCCTCCTCCGGCATCCTGCTGGGCGCGCTCCTGGCGCTCTCGCCAGCGATCGCGGCGGCGCAGGGCGCGGTGGCGTTCACGCACGTGTCCGTCATCCCCATGGACCGCGAGCGCGTGCTGCCCGACCAGACGGTGCTGGTGCGCGGCGGGCGCATCGTGTCCATCGGCCCGGCGGCGAGCGTGCAGGTGCCGGCGGACGCGCGGCGGGTGGACGGGACGGGCAGGTTCCTCATCCCGGGCCTGGCGGACATGCACGCGCACCTCCTTTCCGACGGCGCCGTGCCGGACTCCGTGGCGCCGGACGAGCTGCGCATCATGCTGGCGAACGGCGTCACCACCGCGCGGCTGATGATCGGCACGCCGGAGCAGTTCCCGCTGCGCGCCGCCGTCGCCCGCGGCGAGGTGCCGGGGCCCACGCTCTTCCTGGCGAGCCCGCAGTTCGCGGGGCGCGTGTACGGCGATCCGCGGCACTTCAACGGGCGCGCGGTCGCCACGCCGGAGCAGGCCCGCGCCGCCGTGCGCGAGGTCCACGCGGCGGGATACGACTTCGTCAAGCTCACCGTCTTCATCTCCCCCGCCGTGTACGACGCGGTCGTGGACGAGGCGGCGCGGCTGGGGATCCGGGTGATCGGCCACGTGGACCCGCAGGTGGGGCTGGCGCGCGCGCTGGCGGCGGGGCAGCAGATCGAGCACCTGGCGATGTACCTGGAGGCGGCGCTGCGCGACGGCGCGCCGATGACCTCGTCCGTCAGCGACTACTTCGTCTATCGACCCGCAAACTGGGAGAGCCTGGACTGGATCGACGACGCGAAGATCGACTCGCTGGGCCGCGCCACCGCGGCGGCCGGGGTGTGGACCTCGCCGACGCTGACCTTCTTCAAGCTGGCGTTCGGCGTCGGGCAGCCGGACGAGGAGGTGCGTGCGCGGCCGGACTTCGCGGTGCTGCCGGATTCGCTGCGGCGGCAGATGTTCGAGGGGCGCGACTACTTCTGGCGCAATCCGCCCTCGGCGGAGCGGCGGGCGCGGTACGTGGAGGCCCGCAACCGGATGGTCCGCGCCATCTGGCAGGCGGGCGGCCGCATCCTGGCCGGCAGCGACTCGCCCGAGCTGTTCCTGGTGTACGGCTGGACGCTGCACCGCGAGCTGGAGAGCCTGGTGGAGGCCGGCCTGACGCCCTGGGCCGCGCTGGAGGCCGCGACGCGCAACCCGGCGGAGTGGCTGGGCACGCTGGCGGAGAGCGGCACCGTCGAGCCTGGCAAGCGCGCCGACCTGGTGCTGCTGGACGCGAATCCGCTCGCCGACATCCGCAACACCCAGCGCATCGCCGGGGTGATGCGCGCCGGCCGCTGGTACCCCGCCGCCGATCTCGCGCGGATGATCGATGAATCCTCCGCGCGTATCCGCAATTCGCTGCCGTAACCCGCGGGCCGCGGGTTGGAAACCCGCGGCAATGACGGCCAGAAGCCCCGTCTCGGCTCGCTTGCGCTCGCCGAACGGGGCTTCAGCTGCCCCCGCGGGACAGCCTGGCGCGTCAGCGCCATGTCCGCGAAGGCGGACAGCGCGTAGTCGTTGCGGCGACTTCAGTCGCTGGGCGCGGAGCCTGCCGGCAGGCACGGTCTTCGCTTGCCGCAGGCTCGCAATCCGCCGTATGTTACGAGGCTTTACAACCCGCAACGAGACACGTCAGATCCATCATATGCCTGAACGGAAGATCCGGGTGCTGGTGGCCAAGCCCGGGCTGGACGGCCACGACCGCGGCGCCAAGGTGGTCGCCGCCGCGCTGCGCGACGCCGGCATGGAGGTCATCTACACCGGCCTGCACCAGACGCCGGAGATGATCGTCAACGCCGCCATCCAGGAAGACGTGGACGTGGTGGCGCTCTCCATCCTCTCCGGCGCGCACATGACCCTCTTCCCCGCCGTGCAGGAGGGACTCCGGGCCGAGGGCGCGGACCACATCCTCATCACCGGCGGCGGCATCATCCCCGAAGAGGACATGCGCGCGCTGGAAAGCCGCGGCATCGGCAAGCTCTTCGGACCCGGTACCACCACCGGCCAGGCGGTGGAGTACATCTCCAACTGGTTCGCCGAACACGGCCGCGACCGCGAGGCCGTACAGTAACCATCGGTGCGCATCGACCCTTCGGT
>DATAAG010000922.1:0-11544 GCA_036260235.1 Longimicrobium sp. | reverse complement strand
AGCGGCGCGGGGTGATGCACCCCGCGCCGCGCTTCTTGCGCCCGCAGCCGCAGACCGGCGGGGGGCGGGGCTTGCACACGTGGCTGGCGCGAAGTAAGCTCTCCAGCGAAAGGTATACGGATTGTACGGCGGCGGGCGTGTGCGTTTGCCTGGCGGCTGACGGCGCTCGTTGAACCCGGACTGTGGGACACGGATGGGCTATGGCCACGCGGCCGCCGCAAGGTGAGGAGGAGGCGCGTGCCGCGCTCACGGTCCTTGCCGGGTTCTTTCCGGAATCCGAGCGCGCTCGCTTCCTGAGCCGGTTCCTCGACGCCATGGAGCAGGAATTCCGCGACAGCGGCGTGGAGCCGCCCGCGTGGCTGCAGACGCTGCGCGACGAGATGCGGCGGGACCCGTCCTAGGCCGGCCGGACGCGTTCCCGGACCAGCAGCACCAGGCAGCGTCCCCGGCAAACGTGCCGCGGTGCCGCTGCTTTTTCGTTGTCTCCGGCTGGAGACCCCGGCAGGATCGCGGGGCTGCGCGAAGCAAGTCTTCCGCAGGGGCTTGCACGACCGCGTCCGGCGAGGTAGGCTGTCCAGTGTAACCAATCGAAGAGCGTACGAATCTTACACCGGCGGGCCCGGTGCGGGGCGGGGGCGGCTTGATGCGCGCGCCTGAGCTGCGCGTGTCCGTCGACCTGATCCGCCGCGAGGCCCAGCTGGCCTGCGAGGCGTCGTCGCTGCGCGCCGTGGCCGCGGACGCCGGCATGTCGCCGATGGGGCTGCGCGGCTTTCTCCACGCCCAGACCGAGCCGCAGGCGCGCACCATCCGCAAGCTCTCCGCGTGGTACGCGCGGCGCATGGCCGCGCGCCCGCCCGAGGGCGAGGCCGAGGCGCGGGCGTCGCTGGTGGTCCTCGCCGCGTTCTATCCGCCGGCCGACCGCCCGCGGGTGGAGGCGCGGCTGCTGACGGTGCTGGAGGCGGAGTTCCGCGAGAGCCGGATGGAGCCGCCCGCGTGGCTCCAGGCCCTGCGCGCCGAGCTCCGGCGGCGCGCGGACTGACCGGGCGGCGCTCCCGGGGTTGAATCCGGGCCCGGAATCCGCTAAATTCAGGGGCTTCAGGGGCCTTAGCTCAGCTGGGAGAGCGCCGCATTTGCAATGCGGAGGTCACCGGTTCGATCCCGGTAGGCTCCACTCTCCGTGACGAACACTCCTGCGCCCGGACCGGCTTTTGCCGGGCCCGGGCGCATTGCTTTGGGCGAGTGGAAGCGCTCTGTTTCGTCGCTACACGCGCGGCTCGGCGGCGGTGGGGGCAGTGGCGGCGGTGGCGGCGGCGGGCTCGCCGACGATCTTGCCCACGGGCACCTTGCCGGCGTGCTCCGAGCCGCGCAGCAGCCGGTGCTTTTCCAGGAAGGTGTGCAGGTAGCCGTCGATCTGGCGGCGGCGGGCGTTGGCCTTGATGTGGTTCTTCATCGTCTCGCGCACCTGCTCGTCGTCGGTCATCTTCACCGCTTCGCCGATGGCGAACAGCGCCTGCCGGGTGCGCTTGCGGTCCACGTACAGCCAGGCCATCGCCCCCAGCACGATCACCCCCGCCACGGCGAGCAGGATGCCCCCGATGCGGTCGAAGAGGGGCCTGCCGGCGGTGTCGGCGGACTGCAGGCCGGAGCGCACGGCGGAGGCGACGATGCTGTCGATGGCGACCCGCAGCGGCCCCTGCGCGTTCACGGCCAGCCGCGTGGAGACGGTGTCCACCGCCTCGGCCACCAGCGGCAGGAACACCCGCCGCGCGTCTCCGCCGGCCTGGTCCAGCGTGAGCGAAAGCTGGGTGCGCAGCCCCTCTCCCGCGCGGGCGATCGCCGGGTCCAGCTGCGCGTCCAGCGAGGCGCCCAGCGTCTGCACGTTGCTCTGGATCAGCCGCTGCAGCGACGACGACAGCGGCCCGGAAAGGAAGTACGCCAGGCTGTCCTGCGTGGTGCGCAGGAAGGTGCTGGCGTCACTGAACACGCCGTTCACGGTGGCGTCCAGCGCCGGCGCCAGGTTGCCGCGAATACCCGACGCCAGCGCCGCCGTCGCCGAGTCCGCCAGCACGCGCACCGCCGAGAGGGTGGAGTCGGAGTCCAGCTGCGTCCGCGCGCCGCTGACCAGCCCGCCTCCCGCGGAGCTCGCCAGGTTGCGCAGGGAGTTGCCCAGGCTGCAGCCGGCCAGCCCCGCCAGCAGCAGGACGAGGGTGCCGATGCGGATCGGCGCGGAGAGACGGGAGCGCATGGTCATGAGGGCACCGCGGATGAAAAGGAGTGGAGCGCGGCAGGCGCGCGGAGGGAGGAACGACGCTTTCGATGGAAGGACGCGGCCGGCGTGATTCCAGGGCATGGGGCGTGGACCCGCTTTCCCGGCAAGTCGGGGACCAGCCCAGGGGAACGGCCATGAGCGTTGCGGCGCAACGACTTGGCGTTCCAGGCACGCGCCGGGACTGGGGCGGTGAGGGAACAACTGGTGGAAAGATGGGGCGTCCACGTCCCGCCGGGAGCACGCATCCGTCATCCCATCACCCGTTCACCGACTACCCGTTCACCCCTCGCCCACGGCCTTGACACCATTCGCGCGGCGCGGTTAACCTCCGATGGCGCGGCGGGAACGATTCGGCGCTGTATCCGGACCTTCAGCCAGACCGATCCGTGCCAGCCTTCGCCACCGCGACCTGTTGCTGTCCCTGCGCCTCTCCTGCGGGAGAGCTGGAGGGATGCGCGCGCGTGGTGGCGAACGCATAGTATCGGGACACACGTCCCGGTCGACCTCTCGGCCCTCCCCCGCGGGAGGGCCTTTTTGCGTCCCTGATCCCGCCCGTCCGGCGGGGAAGCCTGATCCGACGATGCCGAACGTGCTGCGCGTGACCTGTTGCTGTCGTGGATGCCGCCCGCCCCCGGGAGACGCCGGGGTGTGCGCGTCCGTGCGGCGCGCCCCCTGAACCCGACGAGCCGGCCCCGTGCCGGCCCCTCGAGACCGGCTCTCTCCCGCGGCGGAGAGAGCCGGTTTTCCTTCTTCCCGACCTGTGCGACGCGCGAACGGCGCGTCTGGAGTGCCTGATGAACCTCGTGGTGATCCTGAACCTGGGCGTCTTCGCCCTCGCGCTCGCGCGGCTGGCCCGCCGGCAGAAGGGCGGCGCCTCGCTTTCCGGCAACGTGTTGGCCGCCCTGCTGCTGGGGGCGGTGCTGGGCGTGTCGCTGCAGGCGGGGTACGGCCACGGCCACGCTGCCGTGACCGGCACCATCGACTGGGTGGGGGTGGTGGGCGGCGGCTACGTGCGGCTGCTGCAGATGATCGTGATGCCGCTGGTGCTGGTCTCCACCCTTTCCGCCGTCACCCGCCTGGACGACGCGCGGGCGCTGGGGCGCATCAGCGCGGGGGTGCTGGGGGTGCTGATGGCGACCACCGCGGTCTCGGCACTGATCGGCGTGGGCGTGGCGCGGCTCTTTCGCCTGGACGCCGGTGGGCTGGCGCTGGGCGCGCGCGAGCTAGAGCAGGGCGCCGCCATCCAGGCGAAGGCCGGCGAGGTGGCGGACGTGCCGCGGCTCCTCCTCTCCTTCATCCCCACCAACCCGTTCGCGGACCTGGCGGGCTCGCGCCCCACCTCGCTGATCGGCGTGGTGGTGTTCGCGTCGCTGCTGGGGCTCGCAGCGCTGGCGCTGCGGCGCGAGAGCCCGGAGACGGGCGCCCGCGTCATCGACGGGATGGAGGTGCTGCAGCGGCTGGTGATGCGGCTGGTGCGGATGGTCATCCGCCTGACGCCGTTCGGGGTGCTGGCGCTGATGACGAAGGTCGCGGCCACCTCCAGCCCCGACGACATCCTGCGGCTGGCGCGTTTCGTGGCCGCGTCGTACCTGGGCCTGGCGCTCATCCTCCTGGCCCACGCGGCGCTGCTGGCGCTGACGGGGATCGATCCGCTGGCGCACTTCCGGACGATCTGGCCGGTGCTCACCTTTGCCTTCTCGTCGCGGTCCAGCGCCGCCACCATCCCGCTGAACGTGGAGGCGCAGGTGGGCAAGCTGGGCGTGCCGCCGGCCATCGCCAACTTCTCCGCCAGCTTCGGCGCGACCATCGGGCAGAACGGGTGTGCGGGGCTGTATCCGGCCATGCTGGCCGTGATGATCGCGCCCGGCATGGGGATCGATCCCACCGCGCCGGGGTGGATCCTGACGCTGGTGCTGGTGGTGACGCTGGGCTCGTTCGGGATCGCGGGGGTGGGCGGCGGCGCGACCTTCGCCGCCATCGTGGTGCTCTCCACCCTCAACCTGCCGATCGCCCTCGCCGGGCTGCTGATCTCCATCGAACCCCTGATCGACATGGGCCGCACCGCCGTCAACGTCAGCGGCGCCATGACCGCCGGCGTGGTGACCAGCCGCCTGCTGCACGACGCGCCCACCGCCGCGCCAGGGCCGGTACCCGTTCCCGCTCCCGCGGCCGCTGGCCTGCCGCACATCGCCTGAAGAAGATCGCCTCACGCGGAGAACGCGGGAGGCGCGGAGATGAAGCTCGTCTCCGCGCCTCCACGTTCGCCGCGTGAGAGGCCTTCCTGGTGCGATCGTGGGTTCAGCTCGCCGCGCCGGCCGCCATCAGCTCGTCGGCGTTCTCCTCGTTCGGGGCGAGCGTGTCCATGAAGGAGCTGACGGAGAAGACGGCGTTGCCGGGGCCCGGCGGGCCGTAGCCCGGGGGCGGCTGCAGGCCGTGCGTCTCCAGCGCCTCGCGGTACGTCTCCAGCAGCCGGATGTGGTACTCCAGCGGCGCGCCCTCGGGGTTGTCCTTGCCCAGCGGCGTGGTGGGCTCCGGGCACCAGGTGGTGAAGCGCGGCGTGACCCCGCGCGACATGAAGTAGTCCAGCCCCTCGCGCGTGCTGCGGATCGCCTCGTCCACCGTGGCGAAGCCGAAGGGGCGCGCCATCTCCACCCCCGCCACGAAGTTGGGGATCACGTACCGCGGCCCGAACACCTCCGCCGCGTCGAAGATGCGCCGGTGCCACTCCTCGCGCCCCACGTAGCGCTCCTTGCCCGGGCAGATGATCTCGAAGAGCCGCCTGTCCCACACCTCGTAGTTGGGGTGATAGATGCGGATGCCGTAGTCCTTGAAGCGCTGCACGTCGGCCTTCGGCAGCGCCTGGGCGACGACCTTGCCGATCCAGCGGCCGGGAAAGCGCGCCTCGATGGCCTGGGCGTAGCGGCCGTAGAAGTCCGCCTCCTCCAGCCCGTCCACCTTCGACGTCACGCTGCCACCCGTGAGGGTGTACGCGTGGCTCGTCCGGGCCGTGTCGTACCGGTCGATGATGGCGAGCGCCTCCAGCACCTCGTCGATGGGTTTGATGCCGGTGTAGGGGCGGCCCGCCTGCTTGTGCTGGCGCCAGTTGTGGTTGATGTCGCAGTACTGGCACTCCTCCTTGGCGCCGAAGTACTGGCACATCCGGAAGACGGTCAGGTAGACCAGGTACCCCCACTGGATGGTGGGGGCGATCTCCATCACCTGCTTGCCGTTCGACAGCGGGTGCCGGTAGTACTCCGGCATGGGCGGCAGCGCCACCTCGGCGATGGCGCGCCCCTCCAGCGACAGCGTGAGTGCGCCCTCCTCGCCCCGCGACACGCGGTACGGCGAATCCGGGTTCACGCGCACGGACACGATGGTGCGGCGCAGTCCGTACGGCCCGCCCGTGAGCGCCACCTCCTCCGGCGGCCGCCGCTTCGCCGCGTTGCCCAGCTGCGCCAGCGGCTTCTGGTCGAAGGAGAAGATGAAGTACGACTTGGGCTTGACCTCGCCTTCCAGGTTGTCCGTGAGCGCCGAGTCGTCGAACGCCATCCCGGTGCGCAGCAGGTCTTCCTTGAAGACCGCCTCGCGGGGGATGTGGGGAAAGCGGGCCATGAGCCCTTCGACCAGCGCGGTGCGGGTGTCCATGTATGCGTCAGCGTCCTTGGTGGCGCGCTCCAGAGGTGAATGCGGCGCTTGAATTTAGGGGATCGGGGGGAGATAGGGAACAGGGGATGGACCGTCCGCGCCACCCGCCACCCGTCAGGTTGAAACCCGGGGCTGGAAATGCCATAAGCCCCGCCCCAGGCTCGCGGAGCTCGCCCGGCGGGGCTTCACCTGCTCGCGTCGTCGGAACCCGGCGCGCCGGGAGAGCCGGAGCTGGTAGAACAGGACGACGCCTCAGGCGGCTGCGGCCGCTTCCACGCGAGGGGTTTTGAAGCCGGTTCCGCGAGCGTAGCGAGCAGAGACCGGGCTAGTGGCCGTTCTAGCCCCGGGTTTCAACCCGGGGTAGGCCGTACGGAATCGGCGGGTCCGTCCTCAGGCCATGCCGCGCATCAACAGGGTGAAGAGCCAGACGGCAGCGGCGGCGGCTGCAGCGAGAGCGGTGGCAAAGACGTTTACGGCCTCGCGTTCCACCACCACCACTTCCTCCCGCGGCAGGGAGACCCGCTCTTGGCGTCCGTCGGCCGTGGTGCGCGTTCCCGTAACGCTGTCCGGGGTCACCCGCACGTCGTGAAGCTCCAGCAGGGCACCGTTCGCCAGCGTGATGCGCGCGACGCCGAAGCGGGCCGGACCGCCGTCGGGTGCCGTGACCGGTGGCCGAACCCACTGCCAGCCGATGCATCCAGCCGTGGCGATCAGGAGGGCACAGGCCGGGAGAAGGCGGAGCGGGCGCATCCAGGCGCGGTGAGCACTTGCGGGCATTTCGTGGATTCCTCCTCTGCACGTCGAGGGTGTATCCGCAGATCAGGACGCCACGTCGGTGGCATCACCCAGCTGCCTCATCACCCCCGCCAGCCGTGGGGGATCGGCGTAGGTGTCCCGCCCCAGGCGCAGCGCGTGGGTGGGAAGGAGGGCGGCGGCGCGCAGCAGGTCCAGCACCGCGGCGGCGCAGCCGCGGTCCGCATGCAGCCGGGTCCACCCCGTCCGCGGGTCGGTCCTCATCACATGCTGCTCATGAACAGGGCGTAGAGCCAGACGGCACCGGCGGCTGCCGCAGCGAGAGCCGAAGCGAGAGCGGTGGCACGGACGTTTACGCCCTCGCGTTCCACCACGACCACTTGCGCGCGCGGCAGGGATACCCGCACCCCGCGTCCGTCGTCCGTGATGCGCGTTCCGGTAACGCTGTCCGCGGTCACCCGCACGTCGCTGAGCTCCTCCACGGCGCCGTTCGCCAGCGTGATGCGCGCGATGCCGAAGCGGGCCGGACCGCCGTCGGGCGCCGTGATCGGTGGCGGAACCCGCTTCCAGCCTATGCATCCGGCCATGGTGATCAGGAGGGCACAGGCCGGGAGAAGGCGGAGCGGGCGCATCCAGGCGCGGTGAGCACGTGTGGGCATTCGTGTTTTCCTCCTCTGCACGTCGAGGGTGTATCCGCAGGTCAGGACGCCGCGCCGGCGGCATCACCCAGCCGCCCCATCACCCCGGCCAGCCGCGCAGGGTCCGCGTAGGTGTCCCGCCCCAGGCGCAGCGCGTGGGTGGGAAGGAGGGCGGTGGCGCGCAGCAGGTCCAGCACCGCGGGCGCGCAGCCGCGGTCCGCCAGCAGCCAGGGCGACTGCCGCAGCAGCGCCGCCAGCGCGTCCGCCGCGGCGAACGGGCCCAGCGCCGTCGGCGCGTCCGCCTCCACGCGGGGAAAGAGCAGCCCGGCCAGGGGCGCCGTCCTGCGCCAGCGGCCCGGCCACCGCGCCCGCGGGTCCGTCGATCCCCGCCGCCGCACCACCTCGCCCGCCTCCCACCCCTCGTCCAGGTGAAAGGGGCGGGGGAGTCCCTCCACCGTGATCCCGCCATCGGCGTCCCGGCCCAGCACCACGTGGTCGTCGGACAGGTAGCTCCACCCGGCGCGCAGCAGGTTGGCGCTCGTCGTCGTCTTCCCCGCGTGCGTGTCGCCCACCAGGAGCCACGCGGGGGCGCCGGGGGGAGCCACCGCGGCCGCGTGCACCAGCGCGCGCCCCAGCCGGCCCAGCAGCAGCGCGCACGACACGGTGCAGGCGGAGTACAGGTCCCACGCGACCGCGTCCGGCTCGGCGCCGTCCGCGGGGGCGCGCAGCTCCGCCGCGCCCTCCGCCAGCCGCACCAGCCCGTGCATCCCCGACGGCCCCAGCAGCAGGGCGCGGTCGCTCTCGATCCACGCATCCACCACGCCCAGGCGCAGCGTGCGCGGCCCGTCGGGGCGCGCGGGCGCCGGGACGCCGTCGTCCACGGGAAAGATGCGGATCGCCGCGCCGCCGGGGGCGGCCGGGGTGTCGGGGGGAACCAGCGGGAGCCAGCGGGCCAGGGCGGAGAGGAGGCGGGGATGCACCTCCACCCGCAGCAGGCCGTCTTCGAGGAGGGAGCGGACGATCACGCGCGCAGGCCGCGCACAGCGTGTTGCTCGAGCCAGGGTGCCGCGCAGGAAGCCCGCCGGTGCCGATCGGCCTCCCCCAGGGGTTCCTGGGGGAGGTGGGCGCGTGGTGCGCGCCCGGAGGGGGCGCGGCGGCGGCTGTTGCGCGCGGAAGCAGCCACGCGGCCGGGCAGGCTGGATCCTTCGGTCGGCGCCCCGGGTGCGGCGAAGAGGCAGGTGCGGCGCGGCGCCTCCCTCGGGAAATCGACCGTGTGGGCGAAGTGTGGCGACACCGGGCTCAGGCGCGCACGGGGAAGGGGCGCATGCGGTCCGGCGGCGGGGGCTCGGCGGCGGGGTCCGCCACCACCCAGGCGTGGGCCAGGATGGGATCCTCGCCCTCCCCGCCGCTGCGCACGCCGATGCGCACCACCGCGGGCACGCCGTAGCGGCGCAGCGCCAGGCACTCCGCCACGCTGCGGTACAGGCAGGTGTTCCGCCAGGGCGAGCGGGGAAGACGGGCCAGGAGGCGCACCCCCGCGCGGGACGCGCGCACCACCCCGCGAGGCGCGGAGGCGCCCGGGCGCGCCGCGGCGGGCGGGGTGAGCAGCTCCCGCCAGCGGTCTCCGCGCAGCCAGAGCGCAGCGCGCAGCGCGCACCAGGCGCCGGTGAGCGCCGCGCCCGCCGTGCGCATCACGGCGCGCCGCCCCCCGCGGGCGCCACCAGCCCCCGCTCCTCCAGCTCCCCCAGCAGCCGGTCCAGCTCCGCCGCGGCCACGTGACGCTCCACGTCGAACTGCGCGCAGAGGTCGTCCAGCAGCGCCTCGCGCCCCAGCCCCCGCTCCAGCCCCTTGTAGACCGCCGCCGCGGTGGCGTTCAGGCGGTAGTAGTTCTTGGTCTCCATGTGCAGCAGCACCGCCTCGCCCTCCAGGTGGGCCGCCAGCACCTCTTCGGGAACCCGGTGCGTCCGCGCGTCTTCGCTCATCGTCCGTCCCGCCTGGTCACTGCGCCGCCGACGGGCGGCGGGGAAAGCCGCCCGTGACGGGGATGGGGTTCACCGTCGCCGGCGCGGCGGGGTCGATCCACACCAGCCGCGTCTCGCTGCCGCTGCCGAACTCCACGTACACCAGCCGCCCGTCCGCCGTCCAGGTGGCCTCCGCCTCCGCCCCGGCGCGCGTGGTGAGCTTCGTGATGACTCCGTCGCTCACGCGCACCAGGAAGATGGCCGCGTCGCCCTCGCGGGTGGAGGCGAACGCCACCGTGGCCCCGTCCGGGCTCCAGGCGGGGTCCACGTCCGCGAAGGCGCCGCCCGCCAGCAGCGACGGCGTGCCGCCCAGGGTGAGCTGGTAGATGTCCGCCGTCCCCGTCTCCGTCCCGACGAACGCCAGCCGGTTTCCCGTGGGCGCCCACGAAGGCGTGGTCTCCGGGCTGCCGTCGAAGCCGAACCCCGGCGCCGCCGGCCCGCCCCCGGCGCCGGTGGACTGGGCGGTCCACACCTTGGCCACCCCCGACGCGTCGCTGGCGTAGGCCAGCCGCTGCCCGTCCGCGGAGAGGGCCGGGGCGGACTCCGCCGCCCCCGTGGTGGTGATCCGCGTCTCCGTCCCCCCCGCCAGCGGAACGGACCAGAGCTCCGGATTCCCCGTGCGGAAGCTGACGAACGCCACCTTGCCGCCCCCTGCCGAGGGATCGCGGTCGTCGGCCGTGTGCGTGGTGAGGCGCGTGAGGTCGCCGCCATCCAGCGCCACCCGGTACAGGTCGCGGTTGCCGTTCACCGTCATGTCGAAGACGACGGCGGGCGGCGCCGCCACCCGCAGCTGCAGCGTGCCCGTGCGCCCGCCGGCCGCCGCCCGCACCTCCACGTCGCCCGCCTGCAGCAGGCGCAGCTGTCCGCCCGCCAGCACCTCGGCGGCGCCGCCCGGGGTCACCGTCCAGCTCACCTCGCCCGCGGGCACCGGCTGCCCGTCGCGGGTGGCGGTCAGGGTGACCACGCTGCTGCGCTCCAGCCGTCCCGCGGAGGTGACCACCAGGGCGCCGGGCGGCGGGGGCGTGGGTCCGCCGCCCTCGCAGGCCGCGAGCAGGGCCGCGGCAAGGAGCGAGGAGGCGACCGCTCGCGAATGGGGAAGGCGCATGGGACTGCGAGGGATGAGGAGCGTCGGATCGTCCGCGGGTGCTGCGGGCGGACCCTGAAAGATGCACGCTTCCGCCGTTTTGCACCAGCGCAGACACGCATCCGCCAGAAAAGAAAAAGCAGTCACGCAGAGCAGCAGAGCAGCAGAGCAGCAGAGCAGCAGAGCAGCAGAGGGATGGTTGCCATTCCCCTGCTGCTCCGCTCCTCTGCTGCTCCGCGTGAGAAATCAGTTCAGCGTTTCCGGATCTGCGATGATGCCTGTCTCGTGACGTCCCGGCTCAGGGCTTCGGGGTGCCGGCGCCTTCGGCCAGGATCGCCTCCACCCGCGCCATCCGCGCCTCCAGCGCCTGGAGGCGCGCGTCGCGCTCGGCCAGCTGCTCCTCCAGCGCGCGGATGCGCTCGTCGCGCTGGCCCACCTGCCCGCGCAGCTCCTCCGTCCGGCGCTCCAGGGCCTGGATGGCCGCCAGGTTCACCCCGTCGAAGTCGCTCATGTTGATGGTCGTCTCGTCGGCGCTGAACCCGAAGGCGCGCTGCCAGTCCTGCGCCATGGGGCCGATGTGGCGCACCGTGCGGTCCTCCTCGTCGATGTACCGCCAGGTGCTGACGGGGAGGTTGCGGATGCGGGCCAGGATGTCCTCGCCGTCCACCGACAGGAAGCTTTCCTTGCGGTTCACGTCGGAGATCACGTTCCACGAGCTGCCGCCGGCGTTCAGGCTCACGCCCGTCGTCGTCGTGGCGTTGGTGAACAGGCGGTAGCCACCCGCGTAGCGCGAGCTGAACTGGTTGTTGGCGCTGGCCTCCACCGAGTCGGTGGTGGACTGGTCGGCGATCACGAAGGCGCCGTCGTGGCCGTTGGCGCTGGCCCGGTGCCCGAGGGCCACGCAGTAGTCGCAGTCCGCCGTCACCCGGTAGCCGATGGCCACCGCGCCCTGCCCGCCCGCCGTGTTGGTGAAGCCCATGGCCACGCAGCCAAAGCCGGTGCAGTTGTTGGACGCCCCGGTGGAGAAGCCGGCGGTGCCGCTCACCGTGTTGCTGCCGCCGAAGGCGGCTCCGTCCACCCCCGTCACCGTCACCTGGTCGCCGAAGGCGAAGGTGGCGAAGGCGCTCGCCCTGG
>DATAAG010000921.1:0-3663 GCA_036260235.1 Longimicrobium sp. | reverse complement strand
GTGTTCACCGTGGGCGACCAGATCGTGGAGTCGCTGCGGCTGCACCAGGGGCTGGGAAAGAAGGCGGCGCGCGACCGGGCCATCGAGATGCTGCAGCTGGTGGGCATTCCCATCCCCCACCAGCGGGTGGACGAGTACCCGCACCAGCTTTCCGGCGGCATGCGCCAGCGGGTGATGATCGCCATGGCGCTGGCGTGCGACCCCAAGCTGCTCATCGCCGACGAGCCCACCACGGCGCTGGACGTCACCATCCAGGCGCAGATCCTGGAACTGCTCAACCGGCTGCAGAGCGACCTGGGGATGTCCATCATCCTCATCACCCACGACCTGGGGGTGGTGGCGGAGACCTGCGACCGGGTGATCGTGATGTACGCCGGGTAGGTGTTCGAAGAAGGCCCGGTGGACGACGTGTTCCACGACCCGCAGAACCCCTACACCGAGGGGCTGCTGCGCTCCATGCCCAAGCTGGGCGGCGAGAAGGAGCGGCTGGCGGTGATCCCCGGCGTGGTCCCCTCGCCCGTCAACTGGCCGGTGGGGTGCCGCTTTCACGACCGCTGCCCGTACGGCTGGGAGAAGACGGAGAAGGAGGAGCCGCCCCTCTTCGACATCGGCGCGGGGCGCAGGAACAAGTGCTGGCTGGTGAAGTATCCCGACCGGCGCGAGGAGGTGCGGCGCGAGACGGGCGGCTTTACCCCGCAGGGGGCGCTCACGGGCACGGGCGCGCACACGCCGCTGGCGGGCGACCCGGACCTGGCGCCCGGGGCGGCGGACGGGGAGGGGGTGGCCTGATGGCGAACACGCCGGAAGGGCGCACCCCCGCGGGGGGCCAGGGCGCCGCGGACGGGCAGCGCGGCGGGGGCGAGCGTCCCGACGCGGCCGCGGAGCCGCTGATCGGGGCGGGAGTGGAGCGGGGCGCCGCCGGGGGCGACGCGCCGGACGCCGCGTCCCGTGCCGTGCACAAGACGCCCGCCGAGCGCGACGTGCTGCCGCCGGCCAAGGGCGACAGCGACCTGCGCGGCGACACCCCCGACGACGTGGAGCCGCCGGCCGACGCGCTGCTGGTGGTGCGCGGGCTCAAGAAGTGGTTCCCCATCAAGAAGGGGTTCCTGAACCGCCACGTGGGCGACGTGAAGGCGGTGGACGGCGTCTCCTTCTTCCTGCGCCGGGGCGAGACGCTGGGAATGGTGGGTGAGTCCGGGTGCGGCAAGAGCACCACGGGGCGCGCCATCCTGCGCCTGATCGAGCCCACCGCGGGGCTGGCGGCGTTCGAGGGGAGCAACATCTTCGAGATGGGGAAGGACGAGCTGCGGCGCATGCGGCGGCGGGTGCAGATCGTCTTCCAGGACCCGTACAGCTCGCTGAACCCGCGGATGACCATCGCGGACATGCTGCGCGAGGTGCTCTCCATCCACAAGATCGCCACGGGGCAGCGAGCGACGGACCGCATCGCGGAGCTGCTGCAGGTGGTGGGGCTGCGGCCGGAGCACGCCCTGCGCTACCCGCACGAGTTCTCCGGCGGGCAGCGGCAGCGGCTGGGGATCGCGCGGGCGCTGGCGGTGGAGCCGGAGCTCATCGTCTGCGACGAGCCGGTGTCGGCGCTGGACGTGTCGGTGCAGGCGCAGGTCATCAACCTGCTGCAGGACCTGCAGAACCAGTTCGGGCTGAGCTACCTGTTCATCGCCCACGACCTGTCGGTGGTGGAGCACATCAGCGACCGGGTGGCGGTGATGTACCTGGGGCGCATCGTGGAGCTGGCGGACAGCGACGAGCTGTACCGCAACCCGCTGATGCCGTACACGCAGGCGCTCCTTTCCGCGGTGCCCATCCCGGACCCGCGGGTGCGGCGCGAGCGGATCGTGCTGCAGGGCGACGTGCCCTCGCCGGCCAACCCGCCCAGCGGGTGCCCCTTCCACCCGCGCTGCCACCACCCGCTCAAGGACGCGGACTGCGCGCAGATCGTCCCGCCCCTGGCCGACAAGGGGGGCGGCCACTTCGCCGCCTGCATCAAGGTGCCGCTGGGCGCCGGCCTGGACGGCCGCCCGCCCGGCTCGCTGCCGGTGCTGCAGTAGGCGCGGGACAGCCGCGGAGAGCAGAAGGCGCGCGATCGGCCGGGTGCGCGCCTTCTGTTTCATATCGCACCAGCGGAGTCGCCGAGAAAGATCTTGCGTCGGCAGTGTGGCGGTTTTTACGTGAGGCGTCGGTACATCCTTGCACTGCCCTTCATGTTCCTCCGGGAGGCCGCCATGTTCAACCTCAGCGAGGTAAAGCCGCTTTCCGACGCGATTTCGCACCCGGTGATCAGCGCATACAAGGCGGGCGGATACGGTCTGGCCGCCGCCAGCATGGGCGTGATCCTGCTGATCGCGGGCGGCATCCTGGGGCCGCACTCCCTGATCGGCTACGTGATCGCTGCCCTGGGCGCGGCGCTCATCGTCACCTTCCTCGTGTTCTTCTATGTGCACGACGTGCGCAGGCTGCGGCAGGTGAACCGCCAGATCACCGCGAACCGGGAGCTGATCGACACGGTGCAGCTGATGGCGCTGGAGATGACGGAGCTCGCCTATAACCTGCAGTCGCTGGCGTTCAAGCATGCGGACGTGATGGCCCAGCTGCTGACGCAGGTGCGCTCGGTGGTGCACGGGATCCAGACCATCCCCTTCGTGGGCGACATGCCCGGACTCAGGCAGATCATCTCCGTCGCGGACCACCCGGTCGTGCTGCGGGCGGACGACCTGTCGAAGTCCATCGTGCAGTCCACGGTGGCTGCCAGAAAGGTGATCGACGACGTGAGGCGGGCGCTGGTGGAATCCGATCCCGCTCTGCTGAAGCAGTACCTGGAGCAGGTGCGGCAGCTGGATGCGGGTGCCCAGCGGCTTCTGGCCGGATGTACGGGTGAAGCCGCGTCGCCGCGGCCGGCCGCCGTGGGTTGACGCGAAACTCCGCGGGGGCCGGGCGCGTACAGCGCACCGCCAGTAGCCGCGGAGGGTTCCGGGTGTTACGTTTGTCTGCCCGCCACATCCGCAGGCGTTCTACCCCAACCTTCCGCAGGAGCCCTTTTCCCATGACCAACGTGCTCTCCGCGCGCCTTCCGCGCGTGTTCGCCCGCGTGCTGGCGCTGGCCGGCCTTTCGCTGGCCGCGGTGGCGGCCGACGTGTCGCAGGCGGCGGCGCAGCCCGGCGCGGGCGGCCAGCTGTTCACGGACCCGGCGATCACCAGCTACCGGCTGACCAGCGCCACGCTGGACAAGTTCGTCAACGCGACCAACGCGCTGAAGGAGCTGGAGGACGAGGACATCGACATCGAGGATCGTATCGACATGGACGATCCCGAGAACCTGGACCTGAACGAGATCGCCGCCGCCTTCGACAGCGAGCCGCGCATCAAGAGCGCCATCAACGGCGCGGGGCTCAGCAGCCGCGAGTACGTCACCTTCCTGTTCGCCATGATCCAGGCGATGTTCGGCTCGGTGATGGTGCAGATGGGCGGCGAGCAGGCGCTGAACGACATGCCCGCGGGCGTGATGAAGGACAACATCCAGTTCTTCCTGGCCAACCAGGAGGCCTTCGAGGCGCTGGACGACGGCGAGGACGAGGACAACTGATCCGCGCCGGACCGGCACGGCCGATCCGGGCGGGACAGAGAAGCGGGGGGGGGGGGGGGGGG
>DATAAG010000920.1:0-4145 GCA_036260235.1 Longimicrobium sp. | reverse complement strand
GCCATGGCGGCCATCTCCTCCGCCGACGCGGCGGTCTCCTCGGCCACGGCGGCCACGTTCTCCAGCACCTCGGCGGTCTCGCGGACGCGGGCGGAGATCCCCTGCGTCTCCCGGTGCAGGCCGTTGACGCGGGAGGCGGCGTCGTCCAGCGCGCGGAAGATGGAGTGCAGCACCTCGCCCACCGCCTGCGTGCGGCCGGTGGTGTGCTGCACCTGCGCCGCACTCCCCTCGATGGCGGTGACCGCGGCGTCGATCTCGCGCTGCATCTGCCCCACCACCGTTTCCGTCCGCGCCGCGGCGGCGGCCGCCCCCTCGGCGAGCTTGCGCACCTCTTCGGCGACCACGGAGAACCCGCGCCCCGCCTCGCCGGCGCGGGCGGCCTCGATGGCCGCGTTCAGGGCCAGCAGGTTGGTCTGCGCGGAGATGGCGTTGATGGTGCCGGCGAACTCCGCCACCTGGGCGGAGTGGTGGCGAAGGGCGCGCACCTGCTCGGTGTTGCGGGCCACCACGTCCCCCAGCTCGCCGCTCTCGCGGGTGATCTGCCCCACGGTGTCGCTCCCCCGGCGCGCGGCGGCCACGCTCTCGCGCAGCGCCGCGGCCACCCCCTCCGCCGCGGCGGCCATCGCCTCCGCCGCGTCCGCGATCTCTCGCGTCTGCGTGAACGCCTCCTGCGCCGACGCGGACTGCTCCTCCGCCCCCGCGGTGATGTGCGCCACCGCCTGGGCCAGGTGCTCCGCGGAGCCGCGCGCGTCCACCGTCAGCCGCGAGATGGTGTCGCCGTGGCTGCCCAGGGTGGCCGCCGTGCGCTGGATGCGGCCCAGGATCGATCGCAGGTCCGCCGCCATCCGGTTGAAGGCGCCGGCCATCTGCGCCAGCTCGTCGTGCGTCGCCACGCGCACGTCCGCGCCGGTCAGGTCGCCGCCGGCGATGCGGTGCGCCGCGGCGGCCACGCGCTCCACGGGAAGTCGCACCGCGCGGTCCAGCAGCCACGCCACGGAGAGCCCGGCCAGGGCCAGCCCCAGCAGCGAGGCGAGCCCCGCCCACAGCGCCGCCCTTCCCGCGGCGTCCGCCTGCGCGGTCACCGCGCCGCCCGCCTCGCCGTGGCTGGTCTCCATCACGTCCAGCCGCTCGCGGAAGGCGTCCAGCGCCGCGATCAGCGCGCCGGCCGCCGCGCCGTCCAGCTGCCCGCCGGCCGCCAGCCCCCGCGCCGCCTCGTCGCCCCGCGCGGCGAAGGCGTCCCGGGCCTCGCGGGCGGCCCGGGCGTAGGCCACCCGCTCGGGCGAAAGGCCCTCCATCGCGCGGTAGGCGTCCAGCCGCTGCGCCGTCTGGCCGACGTTCTCGCGGTAGAAGTCCAGCCAGCGCGTGCGCTCCGCCCCGTCCGCGGCCCGCGACGCCTGCTGCAGGCCCATCACGCTCTGGTACGCGTCGCGGTCCACGTTCAGCACCAGCCCCAGGCCGGCGAGCTCCTGCGCAGCCAGCTGGTGGGTGCGTTCGCGGATGCGGCCCACGTAGCCCAGCATGGCCAGCTCGCCCGCGGCGGCGATGGCGAGCAGCGCCAGGACGGCGGCGCGTAGCTTCCACGCGAAGGGCCACGCACGGACGGAGAGGCGCCCGGAGCGTGCCGCGCCGGCGGAGGAATCGACTTCCATCAGAGTGCAGAGAGGACGAGGTGGCGCGAAACCATCGGGCCCGAGGGCGGCCGGCCGCCGCGGAAGCCCCGCGCACGCGCGCGCATCTGGCGGGGAGGCGCAAAAATAGGCGAGGAAAGGAGAGGGATCAAGGTGCCCGGACCCGCGCCGATGCGATCCCGTGGCGGCTAACGGGGTGGACGCGCGCAGGGGCGCGGGTGCACGGAGCGGTGTTCCGTGGTTGCGGGAACGCCCGCCCCGACGAATCTTGCCTCGTGCGTGCGCGGGCCCTGACGACCGCTGCATCCAGGTCGCCCCGTGTGCCTGCGCTCGCCGGACCGGCATTCGACCACCCGAAATCTGCCCCGCCGTGTCCGCGAAGGCGGACGGCGTGTGGTTGTTGCGGCGATCCGATCGCTTTCGCGGAGCCGCCCACATCTCACTCAGCTCCTCAGATGAAATCCATCCGCCCCTTCCTCCTCGCCCTGGCCGCGCTGGCGGTCGCCGCGCCCGCCGCCGCGCAGCAGACGCCCTCCGAGCGGCTGCGGCAGCTGTTCGCGGACGACTGGGAGCTCACCCTGCGCGAGAGCCCCCTCTTCGCCACCAGCCTGGGAGACCGGCGCTACAACCGGCTGCTGGACGACGTCTCCCTCGCCGGCGTCGCGCGACGCCTGGAAGAGACGCGGCGCCTGCTGGCCCGGCTGGAGGCCATCCCCCGCGACTCGCTCACGCCCGAGGAGCGCGTCAACTACGACATCTTCGCGCGCAACGCGCGGCTGGGGATCGAGGAGGCGGAGCTGGGGCTGCACCTGATCCCCATCACCAACCGGGAAGGGTTCCACACCGGCTTTCCCGAACTGGGCGAGCGCGTGCCGCTGAACAACACCGAGGACTACGAGAACTACATCGCGCGGCTGGGCGCCTTTCGCGGCTGGGTGGGCCAGCACGTGGAGCTGATGCGCGAGGGAATCCGCACGGGGATGGTGCTCCCCTCCATCTCCCTGGTGGGGATCGAGGAAACCATCCAGCCCCACATCGTCAGCGATCCCACGCAGAGCCTGCTCTGGGCGCCGTTCGCGGAGTTCCCGGCCGGCGTGCCGGAGGCGGACCGGGCGCGGCTGGCGGCGGCGGGGCGGCAGGCGGTCGAGCAGTCCGTCGTCGCCGGCTACCGCGACTTCCTGGAGTTCCTGCAGCGCGAGTACGTCCCCGCCGCGCGCCGCGGGATCGCCGCGTCGGAGCTGCCCAACGGGCGGGCCATCTACGCGCAGCGGGTGCGCAACTACACCACGCTGGACCTGGACCCCGAGACGGTGCACCAGACGGGGCTGCGCGAGGTGGCGCGCATCCGCGCGCAGATGGACTCGGTGATGCGCTCCACCGGCTTCACCGGCACCTTCGCGGAGTTCATCCAGTTCCTGCGCACGGACCCGCGGTTCTACGTCACCACGCCGGAGGAGCTGATGCAGCGGACGGCGCTGGTGCTGAAGCGGATGGACGGCGAGCTGCCGCGCCTGTTCGGCCGGCTGCCGCGCATGCCGTACGGCATCAAGCCCATCCCCGACTACATCGCGCCGCGCACGACCACCGCGTACTACACGCGGCCCAGCGGCGACGGCACCCGCGCCGGCACCTACTGGGTGAACCTGTACGACCTGAAGAGCCGTCCCACGTACGAGATCGAGGCGCTCTCCTTTCACGAGGCCGTCCCCGGCCACCACCTGCAGATCGCGCTGTCGCAGGAGCTGGAGGGTGTGCCGGAGTTCCGGCGCTACGGCGGGTTCACGGCCTTCATCGAGGGGTGGGGGCTGTACTCCGAGCAGCTGGGATACGACGTGGGCTTCTACACCGACCCCTACAGCCGCTTCGGGCAGCTGACGTACGAGATGTGGCGCGCCTGCCGCCTGGTGGTGGACACGGGGATGCACTGGAAGGGGTGGACGCGGCAGCAGGCCATCGATTACATGGCGGAGAACAGCGCGCTCACCCTGCTCAACATCACCAACGAGGTGGACCGCTACATCGCCTGGCCGGGGCAGGCGCTGGCCTACAAGACGGGGCAGATGAAGATCAGCGAGCTGCGCGCCGAGGCCCAGCGCGCCCTGGGCCCGCGCTTCGACATCCGGCGCTTTCACGACGTGGTGCTGGGCTCCGGCGCGGTGCCGCTGACGGTGCTGGAGGAGAACGTGCGGGCGTGGATCGCGGCGGGGGGGCGGTGAGGTGGTGAGGTGGTGGGGTGATGGAGTGATGGAGTGATGGAGTGATGGAGTGATGGAGTGACGCCGGCCCCGGTGCGAGGGGAGGATTCCTTGCGCCGGGGCCGTTCGCCTGGCCTTCTCACGAATCTCGGTCCTCCGAGGCTACACCGTTCGTGATGCGGTTCGCCGGACGGTGCACGCCGGCGGATGATGCGTAAACGCGCAGGACGCGGAGGTGCTCCGCGTCCTGCGCGTTCGACAAAGGTCTCTCATCAAGGTGAGATCACCAGCGGGGATCCGTCACCCCACCACCCCCCATCAC
>DATAAG010000919.1:0-10098 GCA_036260235.1 Longimicrobium sp. | reverse complement strand
GCGCGGCCGCTGGCGTCGATCTGCACCGTGCGGCCGGGGGTGGAGAGCGACGCCAGCACGCGCCCGTACTCCAGCCACTCCGCGATCGGGTCGGACGCATCGTCCGCCACCGTGGGGATCAGCGTCTCCTCGAAGTAGCGGAGCGCGCGGCGAAAGGCGTCCGGGCTGCTGGCCTTCAGCTCGCGCAGCTGGTCGCGGAAGAAGGCGCGGGGGTCGCGCGCGCCCGTCTCCTGCAGGGCGCGCTCGAAGCGTTCGTCGGCGCGGGCGCGAAGGTCCTCGGTCATGGCGCCATTCTACGCCGGCTCCGGCGCCCCCGCTACCGCCCCGGCCGGTCCGCCAGCCGGTAGACGAACCTGAGCCCCGACCACACCGCATCCACGGCGCAGACCTTCACGTCCACCATCCCCGCCTCCAGGCCGATGGCGCGGACCACGTCCTCCGTGAGGTCCGTGGCCACCCCGGACGACTTCTTGGGCCACGAGATCCACAGCATCCCCGCCGGATGCACGCGCGCGCCCAGCCCGCGGAACGCGGCCCGCAGCTCGTCCGCGCGGTGCGTGAAGCAGATGACGAGGTCCGCTGGCGCATCATCATCGCCCACGATGTCCACGCCTTCCGGCAGTTCGCCCAGCGTGTCGCGAAAGCCGTCCGGCGGGTGGACGAAGGCCACGCGGTGCCCGGGCTTGATGCCCAGCTTCTTCGGGAGCGGGGTACCGGAGTAGCCGGCGGGCTGGGCGGCCATGGGCGTGATGGAGGCGAGGAGAGGGCGAGTGGAGAGGCGGCGCGCAAATGTTTCCTGTCGCTGGGGGAATGGATCTTGTAACGTGCACGGCCCCCTGCGCAACGCTGCCCGTTCGCCGCCACGGAGGAAGCCGCCATGCCAGTCGTCACCCCGCCGCACCCGTCGCCCGCCGTGGGCGCGACGGGAACCCTGGAGCTGTCGTGGGAGCTGTTCGGCGAGCTGTGCCGGGCGCTCGCCGTGCGCGTGGCCCAGGAGTACCGCCCGGAGCTGGTGATCGGCCTGGCCACGGCGGGGGTCATGCCTGCCGCCACCGTGGCCACCATGCTGCAGACGGACTTCGAGGCGATGAAGGTGACGCGCCGCGAGCGGGGGCAGGTGGTGCACGCGTTCCCGCGGGTGCTGTCCCCCACGCCGGTCTCCGCGCGCGGCCGCCGCGTGCTGATCGTGGACGAGGTCACCACCAGCGGCGACACGCTGCGGCTGGCGCTGGCCGCCGTGCGCGAGGTGGGACCCGCGCAGGTGCGCACCGCCACCAGCTTCGTGCGCCCCGGCGGCTACCGCCCCGACTTTCACGCCATGGAGACGGACGCGCTGATCGTCTTCCCCTGGGACCGGCAGGTGATCGAGGACCAGCGGCTGGTCACGCCGCCGATCTACGCGTGAGAGAGGGGAACAGGGAATAGGGAATAGGGAATAGGGGGCACTGCGGATCGTCGCGGTGCCCTCTCTCCTGATACAAGAATCCGCAGAGATTCCCAGCGAAGCCCGATGCGCGTCTCGCGACTCTCCATCTTCCTGCTGCCGCTGTCGCCGATCGCCGTGCCGATCCCCTCCGCCGCGCAGGCGGACCACGCGATCGTGCAGGGGGGCAGCGGGCGGCCGATGGGGCTGATGGAGCTGGCGGACTCGCTGGCGCGCTACGACGTGGTGTTCCTGGGCGAGCAGCACGACGATCCCGTGACGCACCGCGTGCAGGCGGTGCTGCTGGACGAGATCGGCAGGCGGCGGGCGCGGGTGGTGCTGTCGCTGGAGATGTTCGAGCGCGACGTGCAGCCGCTGGTGGACGACTACGCCGCCGGCCGCCTGGCCGAAGCAGACTTCCTGGCGCGCTCGCGGCCGTGGGGCAACTACGCGGAGGGATACCGCCCGCTGGTGGAGCGGGCGCGGGCGTGGCGCTGGCCCGTCGTCGCGGCGAACGTGCCGCGCCCGCTGGCGTCCGCCGTCTCTCGCGGCAGCCTGGCGGTGCTGGACACGCTCCCCGCCTCCCACGCCGGATGGTTCGCGGCGGAGCTCCGCTGCGAGCCCCGGGGCGAATACTTCCACCGCTTCTCGGAGGCGATGGGCGGCATGCGGGGTCACGGCGCCGGGACGGACAGCGCCGCGGCGCGCGCCTCCATCGCGCGCTTCTACGAGGCGCAGTGCCTGAAGGACGAGACGATGGCGGAGTCCATCGCCCGGGCGCGGCAGGCGGCGCCGGACGCCCTCGTGGTGCACGTCACCGGCGCGTTCCACAGCAACGCGCGGCTGGGCACGGTGGAGCGGCTGGTGCGCAGGATGCCCCCGCTGCGCATCGCCGTCGTCACCCTGGCGCCGGTGGACGATCCGCGCGCCGGCGACGCCGTGGAGCACGCCGGCTCGGACTACGTCGTCTTCACCCGCCGCCCGCCCCCCGCGGCGCCCTGACGGCGGGTCCCGCTGCACCGCCCGCGCCGTGCCGATCCACACCGCCCGCCACGACCCCGCGCTGCGCGCCCGCGTCGTCCGCACCGTTCCGCTGACGTACGCGGAAGGCGCCGATCGCTCGCTGGACCGGCCGGCGCACGTGCGGGCGGGCTCTGGGCTGGCGTGGATCGGCGGCGCGCTGGCGGTGATGCAGGACGACGCGAACTTCGTCGCGCTGGCGGACCCGGAGACCGGCCGCTGCCGCGCCGTCCCCCTTCCCGCCGGCGAGGGCGGGCTGCGCCAGTTCGACGACGGGCGCGGCAACAAGCGTCACAAGCTGGACCTGGAATCGTGCGCCGCCGTGCCGGACGGGCGGGGCGGCGAAGTGCTGGTCGGCTTCGGCTCCGGCTCGTCGCCGCGGCGCGAGCGGGTGCTGCTGGTGGCGGATGCCGCCGGCGCCGCGCCCCGCGTGGAGCTGCGCGACGCGTCCGCCTTCTACGCGCGGCTGCGGGAGGCGGCGGAGTTCGCCGGGAGCGAGCTCAACGTGGAGGGGGCGGCGTGGCGCGGCGGCCGGATCGTCCTGCTGAACCGCGGCAACGGCGCGCCGGGGGACGACCGCGGGCCGATGGATGCCGTCTGCTCGGTGGACTGGCCGGCCCTCCGCGCCCACCTGGACGATCCCGCCGCGCATCCGCCTCCCGCCCCGGAATCCATCCGCACGTACGACCTGGGCTCCATCGACGGCTGCCGCCTCGCCTTCACCGACGCGGCCGCCATCGGCGATGGGCTGGTCTACACGGCCACGGCGGAGGCGTCGCCCAACGCGGTGGACGACGGCCCGGTCGCCGGCTCCGCGCTCGGGATCATCAACGCGGACGGGAGCGCGCGCTGGACGGTGCTGGAAGACGCGGACGGGGCACGCTTCGACGGCAAGGTGGAGGGCGTGGCGCAAGGCCTCCATCCCGGCACGCTCTACGTCGTCGTGGACCGCGACGATCCGCGGCGTCCGTCGGAGCTGTGCGAGGTGGAACTGGCGGGCGACTGGCCCGCGGGATGAAAGAGAGCGGGGCCACGGAGTAGATCCGCCCCCGCTTCCGTCAACGACTCCGTCATTTCTTCAGGGCCCGGGATCATAGCAAATCCGCAAAAAGAATGGGCCTCACACAGAGTCAGCGGAGTCAGCGGAGTAGAGTTCATCCCTCCACTGACTCCGTTGACTCTGCGTGAGACAAATCTTTTGCCGGATCGGTGTCAGGCTCCGCTCAGCACGCGGAGCGCCGCGGCCTCCAGCACCTCCACCGCCACGGGCATGCAGTCCTCGCACAGGTCGAAGCGCGGGGAGTGGTGCGGGTGCGTCATCCCCTTCTCCTCGCTGCGCCCGCCCACGAAGAAGTAGCAGCCGGGGACGCGCGTGAGCACGTCGCCAAAGTCCTCCGCCGCCATCGTCCGCACGTCCGGGTCCGTCCGCACCCGCTCCGCGCCCACGATGCGCTCCGCCTCGCGCCGCACGATCTCGGCGAGGCGCGGATCGTTCACCGTGGGCGGCCCCTCCATCCGCCAGCGGAACTGGTACGTGGCGCCCAGCGCCGCGCAGACGCCCGCGGCCACGCGCTCCACGTGCCCCGGCAGCGCCTCCAGCAGCGCGGGATCGAACGCGCGCATGGTCCCGCGCAGCGACGCCGTCTCGGCGATCACGTTGTGCGCGGAGCCCGCGTGCATGGCCGCCACGGTGACCACGGCCGGCTCCAGCGGCGGCGCCGTGCGCGAGACCACGCTCTGCAGCGCCACCACCACCTGGCTGGCGGCGTGGAGCGCGTCGATGGTCTCGTGCGGCATGGCGCCGTGCCCGCCGCGGCCGCGGATCTCCAGCCCGAACTCGATCGCGCCCGCCATCTGCGGCCCCGGCACCACGCCCACCACGCCGCTGGGCAGCCCCAGCCACACGTGCAGCCCCAGCGCCGCGTCCACCCCCTCCAGCACGCCGGCCTCGATCATCCCCATCGCCCCGCCCAGCCCTTCTTCGGCGGGCTGGAACATGTACTTCACCGTGCCGCGCCACCGCTGGCGCGAGCGCGCCAGCCGCTCCGCCACCGCCAGGCCGATGGCCACGTGCGCGTCGTGCCCGCAGGCGTGCATCACCCCGGGGTGCGTGGAGACGAAGTCGTGCCCACACTCCTCGGCGACGGGGAGCGCGTCCATGTCGGCGCGCAGCAGCAGCGTGGGCCCGTCCCCCGCGCCGCCGCGCAGCGTGCCCACCACGCCCGTGACCGCCAGCCCCGTCCGCACCTCGTAGCCCGCCGCGCGCAGCCGGTCCGCGGCGATCGCGGCGGTGCGGTGCTCGTGGAAGCCGATCTCGGGGTGGCGGTGCAGGTCCCGCCGGGTGGCCACCAGCAGTTCCGTCTCTTCGGCGATCGTCACGCTGGATCCACTCCCGTCTCTGAATCGTGAGGATGCGCAAGATAGAACGCGCAGGAGAGTGCCGAAACCGCCTCTCATCCCCGAATCCCGAAAAAGAACGGCCTCACGCAGAGTCAACGGAGATAGCAGAGGAGGAATCCATCCCACTCTGCTAACTCTGCTGACTCTGCGTGAGGCTTCTCGCTTTTCAGGCCGGCTGCGCGGCGGGGGTGGCGACGGCGCCGTCGCACACCTCGCGGAAGGCGGCGAAGAGCGCGGGATCCAGGATGCGGCCCGCGTCCTCCTGCATGATCCGCATCGTCTCCTGGTGGGAGTACGCCGGACGGTAGGGGCGGTCGGTGGCGAGCGCGTCGTAGACGTCCGCAACGCACAGGATGCGCGCCGACAGCGGGATCTCCTCCCCCGCCAGCCGCGCCGGGTAGCCGCTGCCGTCCCACGCCTCGTGGTGGTGGCGCACCATGGGGCGCACGTCCCAGGGAAACTCCAGGTCGGCGATCAGCTCCACGCCGGCGTCGGGGTGCCGCTCCATCACCGCCCGCTCCTCCGGCGTCAGCGGCCCCGGCTTGTTCAGGATCTCCGGCGGCACCGCGATCTTGCCCACGTCGTGCAGCAGGGCGCCCATGCGGAACCAGAGCAGCGTCCCCCCGTCCAGCCCCACCGCCGAGGCCAGCGCGCAGGCACGGTCCGCCACCCGCTCGCAGTGGCCCTGCGTGTAGCGGTCCGCCGACTCGATGGACTGCCCCCACATGGACACGATGTGCAGGAACATGGTCTCCAGGTCGTGCAGCCGCTGCGAGATGTCGGACACGTCGCGCCGCGCCTCCAGCCGGCTGAACAGGCGGTGCGCCAGGTTCAGCTGCTGCAGCGTCTCGCGGTTGCGGTGGCGCCGCCAGTGCAGCGCCGCCAACTCGCGCGCCGTCTCTGCGCGCAACAGCAGGTCACCCCCCTCCTCGGCGATGCGCGCGGCCGCAGCCAGGTGCTCGTCGGCGGCCTGCCAGTCGCCGGTTTCGCGCGAGATGACGCCGAGGTGCTTGTGCGACTCGGCCTGGCTGAACGGATCGCCGATCTCCCGCGCCAGCGCCAGCGCGGCGCGGCAGGCGATGGCCGCCTCTTCCCAGCGCTCCTGCTCGGCCAGCATCTCCACGCGGTTGTTCTCCACCCGCAGCCGCGTCCCCACGTCGTCCAGGCCGTCGCAGATCCTCAATGCCCGGGCGTACGAGCGTTCCGCCGCGCGCCACCGCCGCAGGTCGGTGTAGAGCATGCCCAGGTTGTTCAGCGCGCCCGCGGCGTAGCGGTCCTCGCCCAGCGCGCGGTACGTGTGCAGGCTTGCGCGATACCGCCTGAGCGCGCCGCGGTAGTCCCCGCGGATGTTGCTCAGGACGCCCAGGTTCTGGTCGATCATGGCCGTCAGCGTGGCCTCTCCCGCGCGGCGCGCCTCGTCGCGCGCGCGCAGGTACAGCGCCTCGGCCTCGTCCAGCTCGCCACGGCTGCGCTGCACGTTTCCCAGCACGTTCATCGCGTGGGCCAGCGACGGTCCGTGCCGCGTCGCCTCGGCGACGGCCACCGCGGCGATGGCGCTGTCGTACGCCGCGTCCAGGTCGATCGACTCGTGCCGGCAGCGGGCCACCCAGCGGAGAAGCGAACACGCCAGGATCGCATGCCCGGTTCCTCGCAGCCGGTACAGCGCTTCTTCGTAGAGCGCCGCGGCCTGGTCGCGATGCCCCTCGCGCTCCGCCGCCTGGGCGCGCGCAATGATCTCGGCGGCTTCCGGGGGAGCGGTGGGGGAAGAGGACGCCATGGATGACGGAGAAAGCGGAGGGCGGCGCGACGGTGCGGCGACGTAGCGCCCGCGGCCCGTATGTAAGGCCGGGGCCGCTTCCGTGCAACCTTGCTGCTAAATTGCGAGGGGCCGCGCCCGCGCCGGACCCGGCCCCTCGCTCGTCCTGCCGACGGTCGTCCGGCTCAGTGGCCGGTCGGGATCAGGTTTCCGGAGGCGTTGATGTATCCCCCGCGCCGGGTGGACGACACGGTGTACCCGGAGAAGTGCTCCACGGTCCACGTCACTTTCCGCGCGTCGGTGTCCACCAGGGTGGGCCGCGTCTCGCGCACCGTGGCAGTCGGGCCGACGAGCTCTTCCGGGCCGGTGAAGTAGGCGCCTTCCAGCTGCCGCAGCGCGGACGGGTCGCGCGGCGCGCGGGTGCCGCGCAGCTCCTGCGTGATCACCGCCGGCGTCGCGAACACCAGCCCGTGCGGCTGGAACAGGTACGCCACCGCGTATCCCGGGACCGCGGTCACCGAGATCTCCGTGGGTTCCGCGACGGCGTTGGCCGGGAAGGTGATGGAGAACCCTGCGTCGGGGATGCGGAGGGTGCCGCCCTCGGGACCGATCACGGCAGCCGCTGCGAAATTGTGCACCAGCGGCGTAGAACGCTGCAGCACGGAGACCTCGATCGGCGGATCGGACAGCTCCAGCAGCGGACCGCCCGTGGCGATCACTCCCGACGGCTGGGTGCCGTCCGCGCCGCATGCAGCCAGCGCCGCGGCGGCAAGCACGGCGAGAGCGCGATGATGCTTCGGCATGATTTCCGTTTCTGCTCGTTCTTTGTCCCCTGGATATCCCGTGCAGATTCGTGCAAAAACCGAGCCGATCTGCGTCCCTAACCCGTAGCAGCCGCGGACGAAATCTCCGCGGCCCGCCGCCACTCCGCGCCCGCGTCGCCGTCCGGGGAAGGATGGATCCGGCCGATCCCGTTCAGCGCCAGCCGGCGCGCGGCGGCGGCCGCGTCCCCCCGGCCCCGCTCCGCCTCCCACTGCGCGTGCGCCGCCAGCAGCGCCGCCTCCAGCGCGCGCCCCAGCGTCAGCGCGAGCCTCCGCGCGCCCGCCTCCACCTCCGCGCGCCCGCCGCGGGACGCCTCTTCCAGCCACGCCTCCGCCCGCTGCACCGCCGCGCCCGCCGCCCGGGCCGCCGGGACCAGCGCGGGATCGGCCACCCTCGCCGCGCAACGCGCCACTTCCGCGCGGAGCGGACCGATGCCGCCGGCGGACTCCAGCGCGCGGAGCGCATCCAGCGAAAGGACGTTCGTGGTCCCCTCCCAGATGGAGAGCACCTGCGCGTCCCGCAGCAGTGTGGGGATCCCCGTATCCTCCACGTACCCCGCCCCGCCGAACGCCTCCACCACTTCGCTGGTAACCGCGACGGCCTGCCGTGCCGTCGTGAGCTTGGCCAGCGGCGTCAGCACGCGCAGCAGGGCACGCCCCACGTCGTCCAGCTCGCCGGCCTCGTGCGCGCCCAGCAGCTCCGCCAGGCGAAAGGTCAGGTGCAGCGCGCCCATCCACTCCGCCCGCAGGCCGGCCAGCGTGTCGGCGTGCAGGGGCTGCTCCGCGAGCGCCGCGCCGAACGCCGTGCGCCGCCGCGCGTAGTCGTCCGCCAGGGCCAGGCCCCGCCGCATGAGCGCCACCGCGCTCACCGCGTTCCAGGTGCGGGTCACGTTCAGCATCGGCGCGATGTTGCGCACGCCGTCGGAAAGGCCCAGGACGGGGATGGCGGGGGTCCCGTCCAGGGTGAGCTCCGCCGTGGGGAGCTTGCGGGTGCCCAGCTTGTCCTTCAGCCGGTCGATGCGGATGCCGCGCAGCCGCCCGTCGTCGCCGCGCGTCTCCACGTAGAAGAGCGCCAGCCCCCGCCCGCCCGGCGGGTTGCCCGCCGGACGCGCCAGGGTCAGCGCCATTTGCGACGTGGCGGCGGAGGTGAACCACTTGCGCCCGTGCAGCCGCCATCCGCCGTCCTCGTCCCGCACCGCCACCGTCTCGGAGCGCCCGACGTCGGAGCCGCCCGTGGTCTCCGTCATCCACTGGCCGCTGGTCCAGAACGCCGCCGGGTCACGGCTGGTGAGGCGCGGGACGGCGCGGCCGATGAGCGCACGGTTGCCGGAGTCCAGCAGCACCCGCGCGGCGCCGTCCGTCATCGCCAGCGGGCAGGCGTAGATGTCCGTGGACGGCGTGAACAGGTAGGCCAGCGTGAGCTGGTGGATGCGCGAGAAGCGGCCGTGCGCGCGCTCGTACGCCGCCGCCACCACCCCGTGCTCCGCCGCGATGCGCTCCGCCGTCCGCCAGAGCGGCGTGAGCTCGATGTGGTCGATGCGGTTTCCCCACGCGTCCCACTGCGTCAGCACCGGCTCGCTGCGCCGGTCGGCCAGCTGCACCGGGTACAGCTCGCCGGAAAGCCGCCCCATCTCCCGCAGTCCCGGCTCCACCTCGCCGTGGACGGCGGGCGGAAGCAGCCGCGCCAGCAGTCCACGGAGCGCGTCGTCTTCGTCGTACTGGTTGCCCAGCGAGGGCGGCGCCTGGGTAAAGCTCATCGGAGAGCGGGAGGAGGAGAAGGATTCGCGTCCCGAACGATACGCCCGCGCCACCGCACCCGGCAATCGAACCGACCACCCCATCGCGATCCGCGTCTGCGCGCCACGCTCACTCCATCACTCCATCACTCCATCACCACCCGGACCCCGGTCCCGCCTCCTGGGGTAGCAGGACGCCTGTCGCGCGCGGTCCGCCCGGTTCTTGCATCCGCCGGACAATCGCAGTTCACGTCAGCCAGGTCCGGAGACTGATGAATTCCGCTTCCGTTCTCCTCGTGGAGGACAACGAGGACAACCGTACCATCTACACCACCATCCTGCGGCACTGCGGGCACCAGGTTGCCGAGGCTGGCACCGGCGAGGAGGGGATCCGCCTGGCGCGCGAGCTTCGCCCGGCGGTGATCCTGATGGACGTCGCCATGCCGGGGATCGACGGGTGGGAGGCCACGAGGCGACTGAAGGCGGACCCCGAGACCGCCGGCATTCCCGTGATCGCGCTCACCGCCCACGCCATGGCGGAGGACCGCCAGCGCGCCGCGGACGCCGGGTGCGAGGCCTACCTGGCCAAGCCGATCGAGCCGCGCCGCGTGGTGGAGGAGGTGGAGAAGATCCTCGCCCGCGTCGCCGCCGCGGCCGCAGCCGCCGAGTAGCGGGATCGAGAACAGCCGACGCACGCAGCCCTCCCGCCGATCCGCTCGGCGGGAGGGCTGATTGGTTTGCCCTCCCCGCTCGTTCCTCGCGACCCTCTCCGCGCAAACTGCGCGGGGGAGGGTGGAAACCCCGGTTTCCAGCCCGGTGGGTGCTTTGGCTCACACGCCGGCGTCCCGTCCCCGGCCCCTCGCCTCCTCCACAAACGGCGCAGGGGAGGGAGAACGGCGGTGGACCTGCCCTGCGCGATCGGATTCTCCCCCTCTCCCGCTT
>DATAAG010000918.1:0-10951 GCA_036260235.1 Longimicrobium sp. | reverse complement strand
CGAGGACGACTCCTCGCGCGGGGCGGCGCGCTGCGGGGCGGGGGCAGGGGCCGGCGTCTGTGGCTGGCCGGCCGCGGGAGCCGCGGCGGGGGCGCCGGTGCCGCCCACCAGCGGCGCGTCGCTGAACGCCACCTCGGGCGTGGTGTCGGGCTGCAGCGCGAGGTCCAGGTCGCGCTCCAGGGCCTGCCGCTCCAGCGCGGCCCGGTCGGCGCTGTCCCCTCCGCCGCCACAGGCGACCAACAGAGAGGACAGGGGGAGGGCCAGCGCGAGCGCCGCGGCCAGGGACTTACGCATCATCGAACTGCTCCTTTACCCGCATGGTTGCTTGCTTTCCGGACGGGGCGGGGGTACGATGCACCTCCCAGGGGAGCCCCCCGGTCGGCCCGGATGAGGGGCAGGTACCGTGCCCACTGCTACGCGACACCCCGTACAGCTGCTACATGCGAGAGCTCAGGGCGCTGCTGCCCTACCTGAGGCGCTACCGCGGCGCCATCGTCCTGGGGCTGGGGACGGTGCTGCTGTCCAATTCCGTGAGCATGGTGTCCCTGGAGTTCGTCAAGGCGGGGGTGGACGCGATGGAGCGTCCCGGCGCCACGGCGGCGGCGGTGGGCCGCTACGCCCTGATCTACGCGCTGCTGGCGCTGGTCTCCGGCGGGGCGCGGTACTGGATGCGCGAGATCCTGAACGGCGTGAGCCGGCGGGTGGAGCTGGACCTGCGCGACGACTACTTCGCCCACCTGCTGCGGCTGGACGCCGGCTTCTTCGCCGCGCACCCCACGGGCGAGCTCCTGTCGCGCGCCACCAACGACATCGCCGCGGTGCGGATGGTGGCGGGGCCGGCGTACATGTACCTGGTGAACACCGTGGTCTTCGGCATCTTCGCCATCACGCGGATGACGATGATCGACCCGTGGATGACGGCGGTCTCCCTGGTCCCCCTCCTCCTCCTTCCACCCGTCTCCGTCTGGTTCGGCAAGCTGATCCACGCGCGGGCGGAGAAGATCCAGGAGCAGCTGGGGGTGCTCTCGACCATGACGCAGGAGAACCTGGCCGGACAGCGCATCGTCAAGGCGTACGGGCAGGAGCAGGCGCAGACGGAACGGTTCCGCGAGATGGCGCACGAGTCCATGCGGCGCAACGTGGAGCTGGCGCGCACGCAGGGGCTCTTCTATCCCACCCTGGGGCTGCTGGCCGGGCTGGCGATGGCCACGGCGCTGTGGGTGGGCGGCCGCGCCATCCTGGCCGGGCGCATCACCGCGGGCGACCTGGTCATCTTCCTCCTCTTCCTGGGGATGCTCTCCTGGCCGCTGGTGGCGCTGGGATGGGTGGTGAACCTCTTCCAGCGCGGCGCGGCGTCCATGGGGCGCGTCTCCGCCGTGCTGCGGGCACAGCCGGCGATCCGGGACGCGCCGGACGCCGTGGCGCCGGCGGAGGTGCGGGGGGAGGTCGAGTTCCGCCACGTGCGCTTTCGCTATCCGGGCACGGAGCGCGACGTGCTGCGCGGCGTCTCCTTCCGCGTCCCCGCGGGGGCGACGGTCGCCATCGTGGGCCCGACGGGATCGGGGAAGTCGACGGTCGTCTCCCTCCTGGCCCGGCTGTACGACCCCACGGAGGGCGAGGTGCGGGTGGACGGGATGGACCTGCGGCGGTGGAAGATCGAGCGGCTGCGGCAGGCGGTGGCGGTGGTGCCGCAGGACACCTTCCTCTTCTCCGACACCATCGCCGAGAACCTGGCGCTGGGGATCGACGAGGACGACGGGGCACGGCGGATGGAGCGCATTCGCGCCGCCGCCCGGGTGGCGCGGCTGGACACCACGGTAGAGTCGTTCCCCGGCGGATACGAGACGGTGCTGGGGGAGCGCGGGATCAACCTCTCCGGCGGGCAGAAGCAGCGGGCGGCGCTGGCCCGCGCCGTGGCCCGCGACGCGCCGATCCTGGTGCTGGACGACGCGCTCTCCGCGGTGGACACGCAGACGGAGCACGGCATCCTGGAGGGGCTGAAGCAGGTGTTCCAGGGGCGCACGGCGCTGATCGTGAGCCACCGGGTGACGGCGGTGATGCACGCGGACCTCATCCTGGTGCTGGAGGACGGGCGGCTGGTGGAGCGCGGCACCCACGCGGAGCTGCTGCGCGCGGGCGGCGTGTACGCGGCGCTGCAGCGGCGCCAGCTGCTGGCGGAACAGGTGGAGGGCGACGACCTGCTTGCAGCCGCGCAAGGCGCCGTCTAGATTGGCGCCTACAAAGGTTCCCATCCCCCAGGCCTGCATGGACGACCTCCGGCTTCACATCCAGGGCGACCACACCACCGCGGAGCGCCTGCGCGAGGTGCTCGCGCGCGAGGGCTTTCGCATCGTGGAGCCCCCGCGGGCCGAGGCCCCGTCCGCCGTCGTCCTGGAGATCGACGGCCACGGCACCTCCGGCTCCCGCGAGGCGGCGGGACGCGTGCAGGAGCTGGAGCGCACGGTGCTGGAGCTGCGCAACCTGGACGTGGCCAAGAGCCAGTTCCTCACCAACGTGTCGCACGAGCTGCGCACGCCGCTCACCGCCATCGTCACCTACGGCGAGATCCTGCGCGACGGGCTGCTGGGCGAGATCACCCCGCGGCAGCGCGAGGCCATCGAGTCCATGATCGGCAGTTGCCGCCAGCTGCTGTCGATGATCGAGGAGATCCTGACCTACGCCCGCACCAACGCCCCCGCCATCGACATCCGCCCGGCAGAGTTCCGCCTGCGCGACGTGGTGGAGAACGTGCGCGAGATGAACGCGTCGCTGCTGGAGCGCAAAGGGCTGGCGTTCGCCACGGAGTACGAAGGGGCGCTGCCGGAGGCGTGGGCGGACCGCGACAAGGTGGCGCACGTGCTGGGAAACCTGATCGGCAACGCCATCAAGTTCACGCCGGAAGGGGGCTGGGTGCGGGTGGAGGCGCGGCCGGCGCCGGGGCAGCCGGGGTGGCTGCAGGTGGAGGTGGCGGACAGCGGCATCGGCATCGACCCGGAGCACCACGAGCTCATCTTCCGCGAGTTCGCGCAGGTGGACGCCTCGCGCGCGCGGGTGCACCACGGCACGGGGCTGGGGCTTTCCATCGCCCGGCGCTTCGTGGAGCTGCACGGCGGGCGCATCTGGGTGGAAAGCTCGCTGGGTCAGGGGAGCCGCTTCTTCTTCACCCTTCCTTCCGTCGAGGCCGCGGGCACGGGGGACGGGGCCTTGTCCAACGGGAACGGCGCGGACACGTGAGCGGGGCGCCGGCGGCCCGGACGGTCCTGCTGGTGGAGGACAGCGACGCCATCCGCGACGCCTTCACCATCCTGCTGGAAGACGCGGGGTACACGGTGCTGGGCGCCGGCACCGGGCAGGATGCACTGCGCCTGGCGGGCGAGCACGTGCCGGACCTGGTACTGCTGGACATGGGGCTGCCGGACACCACCGGGCTGGAGGTGGTGCGCCAGCTCAAGGCGGACGCGGCCACGGCCGGGATCGCCGTGGTGGCGGTGACGGGGCGCGACGAGGCGGCGGACCGCCGCGCGTGCCTGGCAGCCGGCTGCACCGCCTACATCGTGAAGCCCGTCAACACGCAGAAGCTGGTGCGGGACCTCCCGGGATTCATCGCCGGAGCTTCTACCTCGGCGCCGTAGCGCAGAGGTCCTTCGGCGGCTGGGTGTGGGAAACCCTCTCCCATACCGATCCACAAAAAGAACAGGCCTCACGCAGAATCAGCAGGGTCAGCAGGGCTCATCTGGCCTGCCCCCCGTAAACTGATCCAGGTAGAATCAGAGTCCACAAACGCTGCACGAGCGAGAGGGGACTCGATGAAGAAGGCCAAGTACTCGGTGTCGCAGATCATGGCGATCCTGCATGAAGCCGAGGCGATGCTGCGGTCCGGGAAGACCATCAAGGAAGCAGCCCGGCACCTGAAGATCGGTGAGTCGACGTACTATCAGTGGAGGGCGCAGTACTTGGGCGTAGAGCCGGACCAGGTGAAGCGGCTGAAGGAGCTGGAGGAGGAGAACCGGCGCTTGAAGAAGCTGGTCGCTGAGCAGGCGCTGGACATCAGCATCCTGCGGGAGGTGACGCGGGGAAACTACTGAGCCCGGAGCGGAGACGTGCCGCGGTTACGCACGTTCAGCAGGCGTTGGGCGTCTCCGAACGCCGGGCGTGCAAGGCCTTGGGCCAGGCGAGGTCGACGCAGCGGTGGGTGAGCCGCAGGGCGGCAGCGGACGGCGAGTTGCTGGAGCAGATGCGCGAGCTGGCAGCGGAGAACCCGGCGTACGGCTACCGCTTCATCTGGGCGCTGCTGAGGCGCAGGGGGATGCGGCTGAACGTCAAGCGCGTGCACCGGATCTGGAAGCAGGCCGGGCTGAAGGTGGTCCGGCCGAAGCGTGAGCGGGAGCGCACGGGCACGAGCGAGAACGCATGCTCCGTCCGGCGCGCGGAGCACCCGAATCACGTGTGGACGTACGACTTCGTCTTCGACGAGACGAGTGATGGGCGGAGGCTGAAGTTCTTGGTCGTAGTCGATGAGTTCACCCGGCTGTGCCTGCGGATCGAGGTGGGGCGCGGGATGATGGCCAGGACGGTGGTGCGGGTGCTCGCGGAGCTCGTTCAGATCCACGGGGAGCCGGGTGCGATCCGCAGCGACAACGGCTCGGAGTTCACTGCCGCGGCGGTGAAGGAGTGGCTCGGCGCGGCCGGGATTCAGACGCTGCACATCGAACCGGGCAGCCCGTGGGAGAACGGGTACTGCGAGAGCTTCAACAGCCGCTTTCGCACCGAGTTCCTCGACCGGGAAACGTTCCGGACGCTGCCCGAGGCGCAGGCGATGACTGAGCGGCATCGGTTGAAGCACAACCACGAGCGCCCGCACAGCTCGCTGGGCTACAAGACGCCGGCGGAGTTCGCCGCGACGTGGAATGGTGAGGGCTTCGCGCCTACGGCGCTTCGCCCTCACCATTCCACAAACAACCGCGTAGTCACTGTCAAATCAACGTCAACAGGACTCTGCTAATACCTGGTACAGCAAACGGGGGCATTGCACATCCCCTCTGCTAACTCTGTTGACTCTGCGTGAGACGAGTCTTTTGCCGGATGCGGCATGAGCGACCATTGCGAGTGCTTTCTCTTCCATGCCCCTGAAAGCAACAACTTCACTGCCTGTTCATGATGTGATACCAGGTCCGGGAAAAGGAAGAACCTCACGCAGAGTCAGCAGAGTGAGCAGAGTGTTCGTGGGTGCAAAGGACGACTCTCTGCTTACCCTGCTGACTCTGCGTGAGGGATTCTTTTTCCGGCTCTGCTATGACAGGAAAGGCATGCATCGCCCAGCAACGCCGGGGCGAGGGATTCTTTACCACTGCATGACACTTTCATTACACATTGCGCTTTCCTGATGCACGACACTGCCCTATCCATACGGTGGCCTTCCCCCGGACCTCCGCTGGACCTTCTCTACGGAGCAACTCCCTGATGGATGCGCACGTCGCCGCCGAGCCCTCCGCGGGCGCCATTCCCGCCGTTCCCGTGGCCGCGCGGCCGCGCCTGGACTCGGTGGACCTGCTGCGCGGGCTGGTGATGGTCATCATGCTGCTGGACCACACCCGCGACTTCGTGCACGCCAGCGCGCTGCGGTTCGATCCGCTGGACCTCTCCCAGACCAGCCCCGAGCTGTTCCTGACCCGCTGGATCACGCACTTCTGCGCGCCCATCTTCGTCTTCCTGGCCGGCACGGGCGCGTACCTGCAGCTGGCACGCGGCAGGCCGAAGGCGGAGCTGTCGCGGTTCCTGTGGACGCGCGGCGTGTGGCTGATCGTGCTGGAGCTCACGCTGGTGCGCGCGGGGCTGGCCTTCAACCTGGACTACGCCTCGTTCCTGGGCGCGCCGCAGGTGATCTGGGCGATCGGGTGGTCGATGATCGTCCTGGCGGCGCTCATCCACCTGCCGCTGCGGTGGGTGGCGGCGTTCGGCGTGGTGGTGGTGGCGCTGGGGAACCTGCTGGACGGGGTGGCGGTGAGCGGCTGGCGCGGCCCCGGCACGCCGCCGCCCGACCTGTGGGCGTCCATCTACATGGTGCTGCACCAGCCCGGCCCCATTCCGCTGCAGGCGGACGGCTCGCCGATGGTGTTCATCCTGTATCCGCTGATCCCGTGGATCGGCGTGATGGCGGCGGGCTACGCACTGGGCTGGGTGTACACGCTGGACGCGGCGCGGCGGCAGCGGATCCTGGTGCGGCTGGGGCTGGGGCTCGTCGCCGCGTTCATCGCCATCCGCGCCATCAACATCTACGGCGATCCGCGGGAGTGGTCGGCGCAGCGGAACGCGCTGTACACGGCGCTGTCGTTCGTCAACACGACCAAGTATCCCGCGTCGCTGCTGTTCGTGCTGATGACCATCGGGCCGGCCCTCCTGCTGCTGGCGTGGTTCGAGCGCACGCGCCGCGGCCCCCTGAGCCGCGCGGTGGTCACGCTGGGCCGCGTGCCGATGTTCTACTACCTGCTGCAGTGGCCGGTGGCGAAGGGGCTGGCGATCCTGGTGAGCCTGGCCGCGGGGAAGGAGGTGGCGCACTACTTCCTGGACCCCATCGGCTCCGCCGGCGCGGCGCCGCCGGATCACGGCTTCTCTCTGGCGACGACGTACGCGGTGTGGATCGCCGGCCTGCTGATCCTGTACCCGCTCTGCCGATGGTTTGCGGCGGTCAAGGCGCGGCGGCGGGACTGGTGGCTGAGCTATCTCTGAGTGCGTTAGTGCGTTAGTGCGTTAGTAGAGGAACAACGTCGCGATCCGCGCGCCCCCGACCCCTCTCCCGCGTGGGAGAGGGAAGTTGTTCTCACGCACTGGGCCGGCGGGATGGTGTCGGCGAAGGCCGACAGTGCGTAGTCGTTGCGGCGATTTCAATCGCTTTGGCGCGGGCTCGCCGCCCTGACGGTACCATCCACCCCTTCCGCACTTCCGCACTCACGCACTCACGCACTCTTCTCACATTCCGCTCGGGAACGTCTCCGGCGGCTCGTGCTCCGGCATCGTCTGGGGCATCTTGAGCGGACGCAGGGCGTGCGAGCGGTCGATGTACAGCATGGCGTCGTAGCGGAAGGGGAGCACCGAAGGGACGTAGTTGCCGCGCGCCTCGCGCTCGGGATGGTAGACGACGCCGATGGCGCGGTGGCCGCGGGCGTCCAGCGCGGCGGGCACGTCGTCGATCTCGTCCATCAGCAGCAGCCGGTCCTCGGCACCCGCCTCGTGGAAGAGGTGCTCCCAGCTCCCCTCGCGCGCCTCGGGAACGCGCATCTTCTGCATCGGCGCGCCCCACTCGCTCCCCGCGATCACGCTGCCGCGGTGCGACGAGAAGCCCGCGATCACCACCTCCCCGCCCCACCGCTCGCGCGCCAGCGATCCCACGTTCACCATCCCCACCCGCGCCATGTCGGTGGCCCGCGCATCGCCCACGTGGGTGTTGTGCTCCCAGACGATGGCCTTCGCCTGCGGCCCGTGGTGCTGCAGCAGGCGCTCCAGCGTCTCGATCATGTGCGTGTCGCGCACGTTCCAGCTCTGCGCGCCGCCGCGGATCATCGCGCGGTAGTAGCGCTCCGCGTTGCGGGCCACCAGGGCGTTCTGCTCGGCGTTGAAGTAGGCTTCGCGCCCCTCCTCGTGGTAGTCGGGGCCCTTCGAGCGCAGCTCGGTAAGGGTGCGGACCACCTCTTCCTCGCAGCTGGTGGGGACCAGCGCGGTGGCCATCGCGTAGTCCTGCACGTCCTCCTCGTACGGATCGAAGCAGCCGTACGCCCGCCGCGCCCGCGCCGCCGCCTCCGGATCCACCTTCTCCAGGTAGCGGGTGACGACGTCCATGGAGTCCCACAGCGAGTACACGTCCAGCCCGTAGAAGCCGACCCGTGACTCCTGCGGAAGCGCAGCGTTGTGCCGGCGCAGCCACTCCGCCAGCTCGGCCACCTCCTGGTTGGCCCACATCCAGGTGGGCCAGCGCTCGAACGCGTGCAGCATGTCGCGCACGGGCTGGTCGCCGTCCACCCCCTTGATCCAGCGGTTGACCAGGTAGCAGTCCGGCCAGTCGCCCTCCACGGCGATGAAATGGAAGCCCTTCTCCTCGATCAGCCGGCGGCTGATGCGGTCGCGCCAGGTGTAGTACTCGCTGGTGCCGTGCGACGCCTCGCCCAGCAGCACCACGCGCGCCTCGCCGATGCGCTCCAGCAGCGGGTCCAGGTCCGCGTCGTCGTGCAGGGGCTTCCCCGCCCGCTTCACCACCTCGATCAGGTCGCGCTCCGCCATCGTTTACCCCAGTGCGTGAGTGCGTGAGTGCGTGAGTGCGTGAGTGAACCGCCCCACACGCTTTACGCCGCGTTGCGGCCCGCAAGGCGTGTGCAAGCGTGACGGCAGATCGGTCGATGCGCTGATGATGATGATGATGCGGATCGGATCCGGTAACCGGTTCCGCCTACCGCCCGCCACCACGCTCCTTGCGGCAGCGATGCAGTCCGCGCAGGCGGGACTTCGCGAACTTCCAGCGGCGAATCCATTCACTTCGGCGCGGGCGCGGCGATTCCCGGTGTACTTCCGCCAACGGGCGTGCGGCCGCGGGTGTCCCGGGATTTGCGCGCGGCGGGGATGATCCCGTATCGTGCCGCAACGCCTGACGCGCCCCGCCGCGCGGTGCGATGCCCAGTCCCCATCCCGACATCACGTCCATGCACAACCGAGCCGCGCTACGCTCCGCCCTGCTGCTGGCCGCCCTGGCCGCCTGCGTGGGACCCGCCACCCGCACCGCGCCGGAGGCCGCACCGCCGGCCGCGCAGCAGCAGGACGGCGAGTTCGAGAACCTGCAGGTCCTCCCCGACACCATCTCGCGCGATGCGCTGCTGGGGATCATGCGCAACTTCACGGGATCCCTGGGCGTGCGCTGCAACTACTGCCACGTGCCGCACGACCCCGCGAAGCCGGACTCGCTGAACTTCGCCTCCGACGACCGAGAGACCAAGCACACGGCGCGGGGGATGATGCGGATGGTGCGCGAGATCAACGGCGACCTGATGCCGGACATCCGGGGGCTGGAGGACGGGCGGATGCAGGTGGGGTGCATCACCTGCCACCGCGGCGCGCCGCGCCCGCTGATGCTGGAGGACACGCTGGGGACGGTGGCGCGGCGGCTGGGGGCGGACTCCGCCGTGGCGGCGTACCGGGCGCTGCGGACGCAGTACCACGGCCGCTTTACCTACGACTTCGGCGAGCGGTCGCTCAGCACGCTGGCGCAGCGGCTGGCGGCGGAGGGGCGGCAGGCGGACGCGCGTCGCATCCTGGAGCTGAACGCGGAGCAGTTCCCCAACTCCGCCGCCGTGGCGTTCGAGCTGGGCCGCGTGCTGGAGGCGCTGGGCGAGCGCGACCGCGCCATCGAGCAGTACAGCCGCGCCCTCGGCATCCAGCCCAACCACCGCCAGGCACAGGAGCGGCTGCGGGCGCTGGGGGTGCAGCCGTAGGCGATGGCGGTGGAGATGCGGGCCCGTCCCGGCGATTGAAATCGCTGCTGGCAAGTCACGAAGTCCGCCTGCGCGGACTCGCGGCGGCAAGATCGCGGCGCGCGACGGGCCACCAGGTTCGGACGGTAGATTCCTCGGTCGCGCGCATGGGTTTGCGAGAGGGCAGGTTCCGCGGCGCTCCCCTCGGAATGACAGCACGAGGCGTGGCGGCGGGTTCTCCCCCCTTCCCGCGCAGTTTGCGGGAGAGGGGCCGGGGGTGAGGGTCCAGGCAGTTGAAGCCCTGTTCGGCGAACGTCAGCGGCGCCGAGACAGGGCTTCTGGCTTTCCCGGCGGCGGGTTTACCCGCTCAGGCGTGGGGGCCTGGCGGATCGGCATCGGCCGGTCAGCGCCCCGTCGCCAGGCCGTACACCCCGCCCGCGAACCCCCCGATCGATGCTCCCAGGATGCAGCCGTTGAAACGCCTGGGAGCGCGGTCGCGAGCGTCCCCGCCGCTCCCCATCACCAGCGCCCCGGTCACGCACCCCACCACGGCGCCGACGGCGGCCACCTGCGCGAGTGAAAGGCGCGAGGCAGGCACCTCCGCGACCGGTTGCACGGGGGACGCGGCGAAGTCGGGCCGCAGCCGTGAATCGACGGTGGCTCGCGCGAGCGCCGTCGACGGAGCACGCCATCCGGAGCCATCCACCTGCTGCGCCGCGAGGTCGCCGGCGGACAGCAGCGCGGCCGCGGCGACGGCGATCAACATCGTCCGCATCATCCCGACTCCCCAGAGTTGATGATTGGCCCGCTCAGTCCAGCCGTACGATCATGCCTTCGTCACCGCGAAGCTGGATGGTACCGTGCACGGGTTTGCTCTCCGCGTCCGGCAGCGTGCTCAGCACCACCGATCCCGATCCGTCGAGCTCCACCGCCGCCGGCTCCGCGCCCAGGTTCAGCGCGACCAGGAACCGCGACGCGCCGTGCGAGCGCAGGTACGCCAGAACGTCGCCGTCCGCATCCACGGGCGCCCAATCGCCGAGGGAGAGCGCGGGCTCGCGGCGGCGCAGCGCCAGCAGCGCGCGGTGCAGGGCCAGCATGGAGCCGGGATCCCCGCGCTGCGCCTGCACGTTCACGTCGGCGTAGTCGTCCGCCAGCGGCAGCCAGGGCTCGCCGGTGGTGAAGCCGGCGTTCGGCTCGGCGGACCACTGCATGGGCGTGCGCTCGGGATCGCGCCCCAGGCCGCGGCCGGGAAGGTTCTTCTCCCACGGGTCCTGCACCCGCTCCGGCGGGATGGGCACGTCGCGCATCCCGATCTCGTCGCCGTAGTAGAGCGTCGGGGTGCCGCGCAGGGTCAGCAGCAGCATGGCCGCCACCCGGGCCTGCGCCGTCCCCACCCGGCTGGCGATACGGTGGCGGTCGTGGTTGCCCAGCACCCAGCTGGGCCACGCGCCCGCCGGCAGCAGCTCCTCGTAGCGGCGGACGGCGGCGTCGATCGTCCG
>DATAAG010000917.1:0-13237 GCA_036260235.1 Longimicrobium sp. | reverse complement strand
GGGCGCCGCGGCCGTCGCCATCGACCCGCGCCTCCGCGGCCACCTGCCGGAGACCACGCTTCCCGTCCTGCCGATCGAGGGCGCCCCGGAGGGGACGGAGGCGGACGCGCCGCTCCCGGCCGTCGATCCCCGGTCGATCGCCTACGTCCTCTACACCTCCGGCTCCACCGGCACCCCCAAGGGCGTCGCCGTGCCGCACGGGGCCGCGGCCGCGCACCTGGCCTCGGCCGCGCGCCGCTACGGGCTCACCCCCGCGGACCGGGTGCTCGCCTTCGCCGCGCTCAGCTTCGATCCCTCGCTGGAGCAGGTCCTGGCGCCGCTCACCGCCGGCGCGTCGGTGGCGCTGCGCGACCCGCGGGTGTGGAGCGCGGGGGAGCTGGCGGACGCGGTGGAGCGGATGGGCGTCACGCTCGTCAATCCGCCGACCGCGTACTGGCACGGGCTGGTGGAGGACGAGCGCGCGGCGGGGCGGATCAAGCGCGCGGCCCGCCTGGTCCTCACCGGCGGCGAGGCGATGCGGCCGGACGCGGCGGAGCGCTGGTGCGCGCTCCCGGGCGACGCCGTGCTGCTGAACGGCTACGGCCCCACCGAGACGGTGGTGACCGCGTCCGCGGCGGAGGTTCGTGCCGGCGCCCGGCCGAGCATCGGGACCCCGTACCCGGGGCGGGTGCTGCGGGTGCTGGACGCGCGGATGCAGCCGGTCCCCATCGGCGTCCCGGGCGAGCTGTACGTGGGCGGGGCGGCGCTGGCGCGCGGCTACCTGCGCCGGCCGGCGCTGACGGCGGCCGCGTTCGTCCCGGACCCCTTCGGCGCGCCCGGAAGCCGCCTGTACCGCACCGGCGACCGCGTCCGCTGGCAAGAAAGTGCGTCAGTGCGTGAGTGCGTCAGTGCGTTAGTGGAGGACTTGCAAGAGGCTGGCGACGAGCAGCGAAGCCAGCTGCCGTTCACTCACGCACTCACGCACTCACACACTCACGCACTGGAGTTCCTGGGCCGCACCGACCTCCAGGTGAAGGTGCGCGGCTTCCGCGTGGAGCCGGGCGAGGTGGAGGCCGCCGTGGCCGCGCATCCGTCCGTGCGCGAGGCTGCCGTCGTCGTCCGCGGCGAGGGCGGGGAGCGGCGGCTGGCGGCGTACGTGGTCCTGGCGGACGGCGCCGGGCTCGGCGCGGTCCGCGCGGACCTGGCGGCGAGCCTTCCGGAGTACCTGGTCCCCTCCGCCTGGGTGGCGGTGGAGGCGATGCCCCTCACGCCGACGGGGAAGGTGGACCGCCGTGCCCTGCCGGAACCCGCCACGGCCGAGCCCGAAGCAGGGGACGGCGAGGCGCCGCGGGGGCCGGTGGAGGAGCTGCTGGCGGGGATCTGGGCGGAGCTCCTCGGGGGACGCGCCGTCCGCCGCGCCGACTCGTTCTTCGCGCTGGGCGGGCACTCGCTCATCGCCACGCGGCTGATGTCGCGCATCGCCCGGGTGTTCGGGGTGGAGCTGCCGCTGAGGGCGCTCTTCGCCGCGCCCACGCTGGCGGCGCTGGCGGAGGAGGTGGAGGCGGCGCGCGCGGCGGCGGACGGGGTGGAGCGCATCCCGCCGATCCGGCCCCTGCCGCGGGGCGCGGAGCCGCCGCTCTCCTTCGCGCAGGAGCGGATGTGGTTCCTGGACCGCTTCGCCGGCGCGGCGGGCGCGTACAACATCCCCGCCGTGCTGCGGCTGGAGGGGCCGCTGGACGCGGAGGCGCTGCGCGGTGCGCTGGAGGAGCTGGCGGCGCGGCACGAGGCGCTGCGCACCCGCGTGGCGGAGCGCGAGGGGCGGCCCGTGCAGGCCATCGCCGCGCCGGCGCCGTTCCTCCTCCCCGTGACGGAGGTGGCGCCGGAGGAGCTGGAGGCGCGGCTGGACGACGAGGCGGTCCGCCCCTTCGACCTGTCGCGCGACCTGCCGATCCGGGCCGCGCTCTTCCGGACGGGGGCGGAGTCGCACCACCTCTCCCTCACCTTCCACCACGTCGCGGTGGACGGGTGGTCGGCGGGCATCCTCTTCCGCGAGCTGGCCGCCCTCTACGGGGCGAGGGTGGAGGGGCGCGCGTCCCCGCTGGCCCCGGCGGCGCTGCAGTACGCGGACTTCGCCGCGTGGCAGCGCGCGTGGCTCCAGGGGAGCGCGCTCGAGGCGCAGACGGCGTACTGGCGCCGCGCGCTGGAGGGCGCCGCCACGCTGGAGCTGCCGACGGACCGCCCGCGCCCCGCGCAGCAGAGCTTCCGCGGCGCGCTGCACGTCTTCCCCATCCCGCCGCGGGTGGCGGAAGGGGTGCGGCGGCTGGCGGAAACGGAGCACGTGTCGCCGTTCATGGCCACGCTGGCGGCGTTCCAGGCGCTGCTGGGCCGCTACGCCGGGCAGGACGACGTCGTCGTGGGCTCGCCGGTGGCGGGGCGGCACCGGCCGGAGTCGGAGGGGATCGTCGGGCTGTTCGTCAACACGCTGGCGCTGCGGACGGACCTGGGCGGCGACCCCACCTTCCGCCAGCTGGTGCGCCGCGTCCGCGAGACCACGCTGGACGGGTACGCGCACCAGGACCTGCCGTTCGAGCGGCTGGTGGACGAGCTGCGCGTGGAGCGCAAGCTGGACCGCACGCCGCTCTTCCAGGTGGTCTTCTCCTACGACGCGGCGGCCGCGGAGGGGCTGCGGCTCCCCGGGCTTCGCGTCACCGGGCGGAGCGCGGCGCACCGCACCGCCAAGTTCGACCTGGTGCTGAACCTGGAGGAGGCGGAGGGCGCCCTCACCGGCTACCTGGAGTACGCCACCGACCTCTTCGACGCGGCCACCGCGGAGCGCCTGGGCGGGCACTACGTCCGGATGCTGGAGCAGGCGCTGGCCGATCCGGACCGCCGGCTTTCCGCCATCGACCCGGTGACGGAGGCGGAGCGCGCCGCGCTGGCCGCCTGGAACGGGGCGGCGGCGCACCCGGAGCACCTGCGCCTGCCGCCGGTGCACCTGCAGGCCAGGGCGCAGGCGGCGCGGACGCCGGACCGGGTCGTCCTCTCCTGGGAGGGCGGACGGATGACCTTCGCGGAGGTGGAGGAGCGGTCCAACCGCCTGGCCAACCACCTGCTTTCGCTGGGGGTGCGGCCGGGGTCGCGGGTGGCCATCTGCATGGAGCGCGCGCCGGAGATGATGGTCGCCATCGTCGCGGCGGTGAAGGCCGGCGCGGCGTACGTCCCCATCGACCACGAGTACCCCGCGGAGCGCATCGCCTGGCTGCTGGAGGACAGCGCCGCGCCGGTGCTGCTCACGCTGGCGCGGCTGGTCCCCTCCCTTCCGGCCACCGCCGCGCAGGTGGTCGCGGTCGATGCCGAATGGGAGCGCATCCAGCGCGCCTCCGCCGCGCCGCCCGCGGTGGAGGTGCACCCGGAGCAGACGGTGTACGTCATCTACACCTCCGGCTCCACCGGCCGGCCCAAGGGGGTGGAGATCCCGCACCGCGCGCTGACCAACCACATGGCGTGGATCCGGCGCGTGTACCCGCTGGGCCGGGACGGCGTGCTGCTGCACAAGTCGCCCTTCGGGTTCGACGTCTCCATCTGGGAGTTCTGGCAGCCGCTGCTGGAGGGCGGCCGGCTGGTGCTGGCCGCGCCCGGCGGGCACCGCGACCCGGCGTACCTGGTGGACGTCATCCGCCGCGAAGGCGCCACCTTCGCGCAGTTCGTCCCGTCGATGCTCGCCGTCCTGGCCGCGGAGCCGGGGCTCGAGGCGTGCACCGGTCTCCGCCGCGTGGCCGGCGCCGGCGAGGCGCTGCCGACGGAGATCGTGCGGCGCATCCGCGCGCGGCTGGACGTGGACGTGGTGAACCTCTACGGCCCGGCCGAGGCGACGGTCCACACCTCCACCCACGTCTGCGAGCCCGACTACCCGCTCCCCGGCGCCTCCATCGGCCGGCCGGTGGACAACGCCGCCGTCTACCTGGTGGACCCCTCGCTGCGCCTGGTGCCGCGCGGGGCCGCGGGGGAGCTGTGCGTGGGCGGCGCGGGGGTGGGGACCGGGTACCTGAACCGTCCTGCGCTCACGGCCGAGCGCTTCGTCCCTGACCCGTACAGCGCGGTACCGGGCGGTCGGATGTACCGCACCGGCGACCGGGTGCGGCTCGCCGCGGACGACACGCTGCAGTACCTGGGGCGCCTCGACTTCCAGGTGAAGATCCGCGGCAGCCGCGTGGAGCTGGGCGAGGTGGAGGCGGCGCTGCTCCGCACGCCGGCCGTCCGCGAGGCGGTGGCCGTCGTCCGCGGCGACGCGCTGGCGGCCTACGTGGTGGCGGCGGAGGGGGCGGAGCTCGACGGCGCGGCGCTGCGCGAGGCGCTGCGCCGCGAGCTGCCGGAGTTCATGGTGCCGTCCGCCATCGTGCGGCTGGACGCGCTCCCGGTGACGCCGAACGGCAAGGTGGACCGCAAGGGGCTCCCCGACCCGCGGGCGGAGGAGGCCGGGAGCGCTCCCGTCGAGCCGGCGACGGACACGGAGCGCGCGCTCGCCGCCGCCTGGACGGAGCTGCTGGGGCGGCCGGTGGGCCGCGAGGACGGCTTCTTCGACGCGGGCGGGCACTCGCTGCTGGCCATGCAGCTGCTGTCGCGCATCCGCCGTGTGTTCGGCGTGGAGGTGCCGATCCGCGCCGTCTTCGAGGCGCCGTCGCTGCGGGAGATGGCGGCCCGCATCGACCACGCCCTGGCCGAGGCCGGCGTGCGCGCGGCGCCGGAGATCGTCCCCGCCGACCGCGCCGGGCCGCTGCCGCTCTCCTTCGCGCAGGAGCGGATGTGGTTCCTGGACCGGCTCCTTCCGGGGACCGCCGTCTACAACATCCCGTCCGTGCTGCGCCTGCGCGGCGACCTGCGGCCGGAGGCGCTGCGGCGCGCGCTGGAGGATCTCGTCCACCGCCACGAGGCGCTGCGCACCGTCTTTCCCGCGCGCGGCGGGCGCCCGGTGCAGGTGGTGGCGTCGCCCGCGCCCTTCGACCTGCCGCTGGCGGAGCTGTCCATGCTCCCGCGCGAGGTGGCCGAAGCGGAGGCGGAGCGGAGGGCGGCGGAGCACGCGCGGCAGCCGTTCGACCTGGCCGCGGGCCCGCTCTTCCGCGCGGCGCTGCTGCGGGTGGCGGAGGACGAGTGGCGGCTGCTCGTCAACCTGCACCACGTCGTCGCGGACGGGTGGTCGCTGGAGGTGGTCTTCCGCGAGCTGGCGGCGCTGTACGCCGCGCGGGCGGAAGGGCGCGATCCCGAGCTGCCACCCGTGAGCGTGCAGTACCCGGACTTCGCCGCGTGGCAGCGGCGCTGGCTGGAGGGGGAACGGCTGGAGTGGCAGCTGCGCTGGTGGCGCGAACGGCTCGCCGGCGCCCCGGTGCTGGAGCTGCCGGCGGACCGCCCGCGCCCCGCGACCGCGCACTTCCGCGGCGAGTCCGTGGACTTCCGCGTGGGCGCGGAGACCGTCCGCGGGATCGAGGCGCTGGCCCGCGCGGAGGGCGCCACGCCCTTCCAGGTGGTGCTGGGCGCCTTCCAGGTGCTCCTGTCGCGCTGGTCCGGCCAGGACGACGTGGTGGTCGGCTCGCCGGTCGCGGGGCGGGGGCGGCCGGAGACGGAGGGGATGGTGGGCCTCTTCGTCAACACGCTGGCGCTGCGGACGGACCTGTCCGGCGACCCCGCCTTCCGCGAGGTGGTGCGCCGCGTCCGCGAGACGGCGCTGGGCGCCTTCGCGCACCAGGACGTCCCCTTCGAGCGGCTGGTGGAGGAGCTGAAGGTGGAGCGCTCGCTCAGCCGCCATCCCCTCTTCCAGGTCTCCTTCACCTACCAGCAGCCGTCGGAGCTCCCGGCCACGTTCGGCGGACTGGAGGCGCGGCTGGAGCCGGTGGAGACGGGGACGGCCAAGTTCGACCTGCTGATGCAGGTGGAGCCGGCGGAGGACGGCCTGGCCGGCGCGCTGCAGTACGCGGCGGAGCTGTTCGACCCCGCCACGGCGGAGCGGATGGCGGCGCACTTCACCGTGCTCATCGGCTCGCTGGTGGCCGATCCGGACCGTCCCCTGTCGCGCCTTCCCGGGCTGCTGCGGGGGGAGGAGCGGCGGCGGGTGCTGGAGGAGTGGGCCGGCGCCGACGCTCCGTACCCCGCCCGCCCCGGGCACCACCTGATCTCCGAGCAGGCGGCGCGCGATCCGGAGGCCCCGGCGCTCTCGTCCCGCGGACGGGAGGTCTCGTACGGGGAGATGGAGCGGGCGGCCAACCGCCTGGCGCACCACCTGCTCGCCCGGGGGCTGCGGCGGGACGCCATCGTCGGCATCCTGGCCGTGAAGGAGCCCGAGACGGTGATCGCCATCCTGGCCGTGCTCAAGGCCGGGGCCGCGTACCTCCCCATCGACCCGGCGTACCCCGTGGAGCGGCAGCGCTACATGCTGCAGGACTCCCGGTCTCCCCTGGTCGTCTCCAACGGGCCGCTCCCGGCGGGTCTGTGGGGGGACGGCATTCCGCCCCTGGTGGACCTGCGCGCGGAGGCGGCCGCCATCGCCGCGCGGCCGGCGGAGGACCCGCGCGTGCCCGTGGATCCCGACCAGCTGGCGTACGTCATCTACACCTCCGGCTCCACCGGCCGGCCCAAGGGGGTGGGGGTGACGCACCGCGGCGTGCCCAACCTGGCGCACATGCAGCGCACCCGGATGGGCGTTCACGCTGGCGAGCGGGTGCTGCAGTTCGTCAGCTTCTCGTTCGACGTGAGCGCCGAGGACGTCTTCGCCACCCTCATCCTGGGCGCCACCCTGGTGCTGGCCCCGCAGGACGACCTCCTCCCCGGCGAGCCGCTGCAGGCCACGCTGCGCCGCGAGCGCATCAACGTTTGCCTCCTTCCTCCCGCCATGCTCCCCCTGATCGACCCCGCGGGGCTTCCGGACTTTCGCGCGGTGCTGGCGGGGGGCGAGGCGCTCAGCCCGGCGGTGGCGGCGCGGTGGGCCGGCGCGGTGGAGCTGCACAACGTCTACGGCCCCACGGAGTGCACGGTGGCCTCCACCACGGCGCACGTGCGGCCGGGTGAGCGGGTCACCATCGGCCGGCCGGTGGACAACCTGCGCGGCTACGTGCTGGACCGCGCCGGAGAGCCGGTGCCGGTGGGGGTGGCGGGCGAGCTGTACGTGGGGGGCGTGGGGGTGGCGCGGGGCTACGTGAACCGGCCGGGGCTCACGGCGGAGCGGTTCGTCCCCAACCCCTTCGGAGCGCCCGGAAGCCGCCTGTACCGCACCGGCGACCGCGCCCGCTGGCTGCCGACCGGCGAGCTCGACTACCTGGGCCGGGCCGACGAGCAGGTGAAGGTGCGCGGCTTCCGCATCGAGCCGGGCGAGATCGCGGCGCGGCTCACCGAGGTGCCCGGCGTGCGCGACGCGCTGGTGCTGGTGCGTCCGGATCCGCGCGGCGACCGGCGGCTGGTGGCCTGGGTGGCGGCGCCGGAGCGGAAGCCTTCCGTGTCCGGGCTGCGCGACCACCTGAAGCGCGTGCTGCCGGACTACATGGTTCCCCAGGCCTTCGTGGTGATGGACGCGCTCCCGCAGACGCCGAACGGCAAGATCGACCGGGCCGCCCTCCCCGCCCCGGCGGAGCCCGCCGGCGAGCCCGCGGCCGCGCCGCAGGGCGAGCTGGAGCAGGCGATCGCGGCGGTGTGGCGCGAGGTGCTGGGGCTGGAGTCGGTGGGGGTGAACGACTCCTTCTTCGAGGTGGGCGGGCACTCGCTGCTGCTGGCGCGGCTGCAGGCGGCGCTGCGGCAGGCGCTGGGGCGGGAGGTGTCCATGGTGGACCTGTTCCAGTACCCGACGATCGCGTCGCTGGCCGCGCACCTGGACGCCGCCGCGCGCCCCGCGGAGCCCGCGCCGGCGGAGAAGCAGCCCGGCCGCGGCGCCGCCCGGCGGGAGCTGCTGAAGCGGGGGCGGCGGTGATGGGGTGATGGAGTGATGGAGTGATGGAGTGATGGAGGACAGGTCGCGGCGGGGCTGAGACTCCCGGCTCTGCCGGGAGGCCCTCTCCCCCGCCGCCTGCGCCGCTCGTTCCTCGCGGCTCGGCGGCGACCCCTCCCCCAACCCCGGGGGAGGGGTGGTGAAGGAGGTTCGGCGTGTCGAGGAGGGTTCGGCGCGAGGGGCGGGCGCCCCCCTCCCCGACCCTCCCCCACGAACTGCGTGGGGGAGGGAGAACGGCAGGGAGGTTCCGGAGCGCGATCGACTTCTCCCCCTCTCCCGCGCAGCGGGGGAGGGGGCCGGGGGGAGGGGGCCCTCGCGGGCGCAGTGAGATGCCGGTCGCCGCACCTCAGACCCGGCGTTCAGCCCCCCCTCTCCGCGAGGAGCGAGCGGGGAGGGGGCCGGGGGGAGGGGCCCCACGCGCACGCAGTGAGCAGCCGGTCCAGCACACGGAAGACACGGACGATCCGCATCGTCCGAGCATACATCATCAGCACGGCACGACGATGAGCTTGCAGCCGGAAGAGAACGAGTACGAAGGAGTGCCCGAGGTGGCGGTGATCGGGATGGCGGGACGCTTTCCCGGCGCCGACGATCTGGAGGCGTTCTGGCGCATCCTGGAGGGCGGCGTGGAGGCCGTCCGCCACTACACCGACGACGAGCTGCGCGCCGCCGGCGTTCCCGAGAGCGACCTGGCCGACCCGGCGTACGTCCGCGCCTTCGGCTCCATGAACGACGTGGAGCACTTCGACGCCGCCTTCTTCGGCTACTCCCCGCGCGAGGCCGAGGCGCTGGAGCCGTCGCACCGCATCTTCCTGGAGTGCTGCTGGGAGGCGCTGGAGAATGGCGGAGTCGATCCCGCCCGCGTGGCCGGAAACGTGGGCGTGTTCGCCGGCGCGGGGATGCCCTACTACACCGACGAGCACGTGCGCCCGCACCGCGAGCTGAGCGGCGCCCTGGGCGACTTTCAGCTCAACGTGGGGAGCGGCAAGGACTTCCTGGCCACCCGCGCCTCGTACAAGCTCAACCTCCGGGGCCCCTCCCTCAGCGTGCAGACGGGGTGCTCCACGTCGCTCGTGGCGGTGCACGTCGCCACCCAGGCCCTGCTGCACGGCGAGTGCGACCTGGCGCTGGCCGGCGGCGCCAACGTCGTCGTCCCCAACGTCACCGGGTACCTGTACGCCAGCGGCGGCATCGCCTCGCCGGACGGGCACTGCCGCGCTTTTGACGTGGACTCCGCCGGGACGCTGGGCGGGAGCGGGGTGGGCGTCGTCCTCCTCAAGCGGCTGGCGGACGCGGTGCGCGACGGCGACCCGATCCGCGCGGTCATCAAGGGCTCCGCGGTGAACAACGACGGGGCGCAGAAGATCGCCTTCACCGCGCCCAGCGTGGAGGGGCAGGCCGCCGTCATCCGCGAGGCGCTGGAGATGGCGGACGTCGATCCGTCGACCATCCGCTACGTGGAGGGCCACGGCAGCGGCACCGAGCTGGGCGACCCGATCGAGATCGCCGCGCTCACGCAGGCGTACCGCGGCTGGACGGACCGCCGCCAGTACGCGGCCATCGGCTCGGTCAAGACGAACGTGGGGCACCTGGACGCGGCGTCCGGCATCACCGGCTTCATCAAGACGGTGCTGGCGCTGGAGCACCGCGCCCTCCCGCCCACCGTCCACTACCGCGCGCCCAACCCGAAGATCGACTTCGCCTCGTCGCCATTCTACGTCTCCGGCCGGCTGGAACCGTGGGAGGCGGACGGAACGCCGCGCCGCGCGGGGGTCAGCTCCTTCGGCATCGGCGGGACGAACGCGCACGTGGTGCTGGAGGAGGCGCCGGCCGCCCGCCCCTCCTCCGCCACGCGCGGCACGCAGCTCCTCGTCCTCTCCGCGAAGACGCCCACCGCGCTGGACGCGGCGACGGAGCGGCTGGCGGCGCACCTGCGCGACCACCCCCAGCAGCCGCTGGCGGACGTCGCCTGGACGCTGCAGGCGGGGCGGCGCGAGATGCCCTTCCGCCGCACCCTGGTCGTCCGTCCCGGCGAGGACGCGGCGGCGCTCCTGCAGGCGCGGCACCCCGAGCGGGTCGCCACGGCCGCGGTGGAGGACGGGCACCGCTCCGTCGCCTTCCTCTTTCCCGGCGTGGGCGACCAGTACCCCAACATGGCGCGCGGGCTCTACGAGTCCGAGCCCGCCTTCCGCGCGGAGGTGGACCGCTGCGCGGAGATCCTCCGTCCGCTGCTCGGCATCGACCTGCGCGAGGTGCTCTTTCCCGGCGACGCGCCGGCGGAGGCGCCCGCGGAGGCGAGGGTCGACCTGCGGGCGATGCTGGGCCGCGCCGAATCCGCCACCCCCGAGGGGGAGCGGCTGAACCGCACGGAGCTGGCCCAGCCCGCCGTCTTCGTCGTCGAGTACGCGCTGGCGAAGCTCGGGATGAGCTGGGGGATCGTCCCCGCGGCGGTGATCGGCCACTCGCTGGGCGAGTACGCGGCCGCCTGCATCGCCGGGATCTTCTCGCTGGAGGACGCGCTCTCCCTGGTCGCCGGGCGGGCGCGGATGATCGGCGCGCTCCCCGGCGGGGCGATGCTGGCGGTGCCGCTCTCCCCCGAGGCCGCGGCCGGCTTCCTGGTGGATGGCACCGCGATCGCGACGGTGAACGCGCCGGAGATGTGCGTCGTGGCAGGCCCGGAAGGGGCGGTGGACGAGGTGCGGCGGCGGCTGGCGGAGGCCGGCCACGTGGCGCGGAAGCTGGCGGCCACGCACGCCTTCCACTCGCCGATGATGGACCCGGTGGTGGAGCCGGTGGCGGCGCTCGTCGGCGGGATGCGGCTGAGCGCGCCGAAGGTGCCGATGGTGAGCAACGTCACCGGGACGTGGATCACCGCCGCGGAGGCCACCGACCCGCGCTACTGGGCGCGCCACACCCGCGAGACCGTCCGCTTCGACCGCGGGGTGGCGGAGCTGCTGCAGGCGCCCGGCCGCGTGCTGATCGAGGTCGGCCCCGGGCAGACGCTCTCCACCTTCGTGCGCCAGCGCGGCGACGCGGGCGCCGTCCCCGTCATCCCCACCGTCCGCTACCCCTACGACCGGACGCCCGACGCCGCCTTCCTGCTGGCCGCGCTGGGCCGCGCCTGGCTGGCCGGCGTCACGCCCGACTGGGCCGCCTTCCACGCCGGCGAGCGGCTGAACAGGGTCCACCTGCCCACCTATCCCTGGGAGCGGCAGCGCTACTGGATCGACGCGCCCACCCCGGCGCAGCGGGAGGAGGGGAAGCCGCGCGGCGGGCGGAAGGCGGATCCCGCCGACTGGCTCTACGTCCTTTCGTGGCGCCGCACCGCCGCGCCGCGCCCGGCGTTCGGCGAGGGCCGCGTGCTGGTGTTCGCGGACGAGTCGCCGCTTTCTGCTGGCGCCCTCGACGCGCTGCGGGCGCACGGCCGCGCGCCCCTCGTCGTCCGCCCGGGCGAGGCGTTCGCGCGGACGGCGGAGGGATGGACGGTGCGCCCCGCGCATCCCGCCGACCACCTCAGGCTGCTGGACGCTCTGGCGGAGGAGGGCGGCGTCCCCCCGGCGGTGCTGCACCTGTGGGGGATCGCGGACGCGACCGCGCACGGCCCCGTCGGCGTGCTGGTGCTGGCGGACGCGCTGGGGCGCGCCAGGACGGACGTCACCCTGGCCGCCGCCACCAGCGGCGCGGCGGAGGTGAGCGGGGACGAGGTGATCGATGCGTCGAAGGCCGCGCTCTTCGGCGCCGCGGCGGTGGCGCGGGTGGAGATCCCGACGGTCGCGACGCGCGTGGTGGACGTGGCGGTGCCTTCGACGGACACGGAGGCGCGGAGGATGGGGGCGCGCATCGCCGCCGAGGCGCTGGCGGGAGAGGAGCGCGCCGTTGCGCTCCGCGGACGGCACCGCTGGGTGCGCGGCTTCGACGCCGTGAAGCCGGCGCCGGTCCCCGCGCCGGTGCTGCGCGAGGGCGGCGTCTACCTCTTCGTGGGCGGGCTGCGCGGGCGCAACGAGCTCTTCGCGGAGCACGCCGTCCGCCGCTACGGCGCGCGCCTGGTGATCGTCGATCCCGCCCTTCCGCACCGCGGCGGGTGGGATCCCGTCGTGAAGGCGCGCCTGCCGGAGGACCCGCTGCGCCGGGAGATCGACCGCATCCGCGCGCTGGAGGCGGAGGGCGCCGAGACCCTGGTCATCCAGGTGCTGCCCAACGAGCCGGAGCAGATGCGCGACGTGCTGCGCCAGGCGGAAGAGGCGTTCGGCGCGGTGCACGGCGTCGTCTTCTCCCCGCTGGCGCACGAGGAGGCGCCGCGCGAGGCGGTCAGCGAGGTGCGGCTGGCGCCGTGGGAGCGGCGGATGGCGCACCTGCTGGGCGAGCTGCGGGGCGTGCGCGCGGCGCTGGCGGACCGCGCGCTGGACTTCGTCGTCGTCGAGTCCTCGCTGACGCCGCTGCTGGGCGGCGTGGGGGTGGTGGACGTCGCGGCGAACCACGCCGTGGTGGACGCCTTTGCCGCGGCGACGGCGGGGGACGCGACCCCGTGGACCAGCGCCGCGTGGGACCGCTGGTTCGGCGAGGGTGAGGCCGCGGAGGGCTACGGGATGGACGAGGACGGCGCCGCCGCCGCGTTCGAGCACCTGCTGACGCTGGCCGGCGAGCCACACGTCGTCCTCTCCACGGGCGACGTGGAGCACCGGATGGCGGCGCGGGTGGAGGAGTCGGCGAGCCCCGCGTTCGGCACGTACGCGCGGCCGCAGCTGGCCACCGAGTACCACGCGCCGACGACGGACGTGGAGGAGGCGGTGGCCGCGATGTGGGAGGAGCTGCTGGGGATCTCGCCGATCGGCATCCACGACGACTTCTTCGCGCTCGGCGGGCACTCGCTGCTGGCCACGCAGATCATCTCTCGCTGCCGCGAGAACTTCGGGCTGGAGCTGCCGCTCAAGGCGATCTTCGAGGCGCCCACCATCGCGCGGTTCGCCATGCTGGTGGAGGACGCCATCGTCGCGGAGCTGGAGGAGCTGACGGACGAGGAGGCGCTGGAGCTGGCGGGGGTGTAGGGGCCCGCCCCCGGCGCCCTCCCCCGGCCTCGCTCAGGCTCGTCCACCCCCTCCCGCAAACTGCGCGGGAGGGGGGATACACCCCGAGGCTGCGGTGCGCGATGCAGGGGGTGGCTCGCGGGCCGGGCGCTCCCCTCCCCGGCCCTCCCCTGCAAACTGCGCGGGGGAGGGAGAACGGCAGGCACTTTCCGAGGCGCGATCGAAGTTCTCCCTTTCCCCCGCTTGCGGGGGAGAGGGTCGGGGAGAG
>DATAAG010000916.1:0-12045 GCA_036260235.1 Longimicrobium sp. | reverse complement strand
ACCAGCGGGTGCGCCAGCCCCTCCCGGGCGATGCGCGCCACGGCCACCAGCGTGCGCTCGTCGGCGCCCTCGGGAAAGACGATGCGGCGGGGGGTGGCCCGCGCCCGCGCGCGGACCTCCTCGAGAAAGCTCACGGCCCGTTGCCCGTGCGCGCGCGCAGGCGGCGCAGCACGCCGGGCGAAACGAAGGGCGATACGTCGCCGCCGAGCGTGGCGATCTGGCGGACGAGCGAGGAGGAGAGGTACGAGTGCTCCAGGTCCGGCGTCAGGAAGACGGTCTCCATCCCGTCCCACAGGCGGCGGTTCATCAGCGCCATCTGGAACTCGTACTCGAAGTCCGACACCGCGCGCAGGCCACGGACGACCAGGCTGGCGCCCTGCGCCCGGGCGAAGTCCACCAGCAGCCCCTGGAACGACATCGCCTCCACCCGCGGCTCGTCGGCGAAGGTCTCGCGGATCATCTGCACCCGCTCTTCCACGGAGAACATCCCGTTCTTGACCTGCGTGGCGCTGTACGCCACGGCCACGATCACCCGGTCCGCCATGCGAAAGCTGCGGCGGATGATGTCTTCGTGGCCGCGGGTGATGGGATCGAACGATCCCGGACAGACCGCGACGCGCTCTGCGCTCATTCGGGGGCGGGGATGAAGGTGATCCGGGTGTCGCCGTAGGCGCGGGTGCGGGCGCCGGGCAGTTCGGGAAGCGCGTCGCCGCGGCCGTGCTCGATGCACAGCAGCGCGGCGAACGGGGTGCGCGCGAACGCCTCCGCCAGCGCCCGGGCGAAGTCCTGGCCGTACGGCGGATCGGCGAAGGCGACGTCGAAGGCGCCGGCCTCAAGCGCCGCCGCGTACTTCACGGCGTCGGTGCGGACGACCTCCGCGCGGTCCCCGGCGCCCAGCGCCTGCAGGTTGGCGCGGAGGACGGAGAGGGCGGCGGGCGCCTGCTCCACGAAGACGGCGCGCCCGGCGCCGCGGGAGAGCGCCTCCAGCCCCAGCGCGCCGGAGCCGGCGAACAGGTCCAGCACCCGGGCCCCGGGAAGGTACGGCGCCACGACGGACATCCACGCCTCGCGCACGCGGTCGGTGGTGGGGCGCGTGCCCCGCCCCGGCGGCGCCGCGATCCGCCGTCCCCCCCACTCCCCCGCGACGATCCTCAAAGGCGTGTCCCGCGGCTGGCCAGGGGTGAGCGGTGGAGGTGGACCGCCTTGAAATGCGGGTCGCGCGCTCCGGCCGCAAGGCGCGCGACGGATCCGGCGCGGCTCAGATGCGCGCCGTGTAGGTAACGGTGACTTCGGTGCCGGCGGGAACGCGCAGTTCGAACTCCAGCGTGGATGCGTCGGTCCGGCGGTGCGCGTGGCTCTGCGCCACGAGCTGCCACTGGCTGCCCAGGTGTTCCGTGAGCAGCACGTCGGCGGGCGTGTCCTTGTGGTTGCGCACGACGATCTCCTGCGTGAACTCCCACGCGTGCCGGCAGCCCCGGCACAGGTTCCCCTCGTCGGGGACCTCGCGCCCCTGGCGGTCCAGCCGCAGCCGCCGCTCGCTGACGGTGCGCCGCGTGGCCAGCACGTCGAAGGCGTCGCCCAGGTACAGCCGCACCATCTCGTCGCGCGGGGTGTGCTGGATGCGGTCTTCGCCCAGGAACTGCAGGTTGCCGCGCGCGTCGGCCTTGTAGAGCCGCACGATGCCGGCGGGGAGCGGCATCCCCATCCCGTTGCTCCGCGTGTTGCGCAGCTGCAGCATGATGGCGCCGCGCACCTCTTCCGTGCGGTAGCCAGCGCCGGGCTGTGCATACCACCCCCAGTGGCGGCGCGAGTCGAACACCAGCTGGCGCTGCACCCCCGCGTCCGCCGCGGTGAGCAGCGTCATCTGCTTGGTCTCGTTGTTCGCCAGGGTGGTGCGGCCGTCCAGCGTGTACAGGTGGTACTCGAAGAACGCCTCCTCGGCGAACTGGGGGGTCCCGGCGCCGGCGGCGGCCACCATGACGTCCTCGAGCGCGATCTCCCCCTGTCTGCGGATCATCGGCGTCACGCGCCGCACGCTCCCGGCCAGCAGCTGCAGCTGCGCCTGCGGATAGGCGGTGCCGCTGCGGTTGTTGAGCGTGACCCATCCCGTAAGGTCCACCGCCGCCTCGGCCGAGTCGATGACGGCCACGTAGTCGGCGCTCCACCCGATCCCCTGGGTGAGGTACGAGACGTCCAGCGTCTGCGCACCGCCGCGCGAGGCGTGCAGCAGCCAGAAGAGCGACGGGCGCGAAATGAGCCCGCCGGGCATCTCCGCCACCTCCACCTCGCCCGCGGGGTTCAGCAGCAGCCGGCCGTCCGACGTGCGTACCACCACGCCCTGCGCGGGCGCGCTCAGCAGCGTCCCCTCCACCACCTCCACTCCGCCACCCGGCAGCAGGCGCCGAAAGCGCACCGTGCGCCCCACGGACTTCTCCAGGATGGCCTGGGTTCCGATCAGGTCGTACTGGTAGTTCTGCTCGCGTACGGAGACGCCGCCGGGGACGGTGGCGGACTGGATGCTGACGGTGGCGGGCTCGATCTGCTGCGCCACGTCCTGGTAGCGCACGCGGTTCATCCCCGCGGCCAGCGGGACCTCGCGCCGCTCGCGGACGATCGCGAAGCCCTGGTTGTAGACGGTCAGCGAGACTCCGCGGGAGTCCGCGGAGGTGGAGACGATGGGCTCCTGCCCCCACGCCGACGCGGAAGCGAGCGCCAGGAGGGCGAGCACGGACGGGAGTTTGCGCATGCGGGCTCCGGGACGGGGTGGATGGGGTGTACACCCGTCAACGCGCCGGGCCGCACGCGTTTGACACTCCGGACAGGGGGCGCCGTCGCGCGGGACCCATCACTCCGCCGGGCGGAAGTCCACCAGTCGGGCCTGGACGGTGGTGCGGCCGTTGTAGTGGTTCTCCTCCAGCTTGAACGCCACGTCCATCGGCCGGACGCCGAAGCCCGGCTCCTGGCACCGCTCGCCCATCCCCCAGCCGATGGCGTCCAGCCGGGCCCCGTACGCGCCCAGCGTCATCTTCAGGTGCCCCTGCCCCACCACCTTCGACTCCGCGACCGCCACGCCGCGCACGGCGAACACCGGCGTGGCGTTCCCCGCGCCGAAGGGGCCGGCGTGGCGAAGCATGCGCACCAGCTCGTGGTCCGCGTGCCGCAGCTCCATCTCCAGGTCGATGCGCACCTCGGGGACCAGGTCCTCCCCGGTGAGCACCTGGCGCGCGCGGGCGTTGAAGGCCTCGCGGAAGGCGTCCACGTTCTCGCGGCGGATGGAGCACCCCGCGGCCATCCGGTGCCCGCCGAAGCGCACCAGGTGCTCCGCGCAGCCGCGGATGGCGTCGTACAGGTCGAAGGCGCCGATGGAGCGCGCGCTCCCCTTCCCCTCGCCGTGTTCGTCCAGCGCGATCATCACCGTGGGCCGGTGCAGCCGCTCCACCATCCGCGACGCGACGATCCCGATCACCCCCGGGTGCCACCCCTCCGACGCCAGCACCAGGCCGTAGTCGCGCTCCGGGTCGTAGCCGATCTCCAGCGCGGAGAGCGCCTCCTTGAGCGTCTGCCCCTCCACGCTCTGCCGCCAGCGGTTCTCCGCCTCCAGCGTGCCGGCGATCTGCTCCGCCTCGCGCGGGTCGTCCGTCAGCAGGAGCCGGACGCCGCGCAGCGCCTCGCCCATCCGGCCGACGGCGTTGATGCGCGGCGCCAGGACGAAGCCCACCTGGTTGGCGGTGATCTCCGCTTTGTCCGCCAGCCCGGTCACCCGCAGCAGCGCGCGCAGGCCGGGGTTGGGCGTGTCGCGCAGCACCTTGAGGCCCCAGCGCACCAGCGCGCGGTTCTCGCCCCGGAGCGGCGCGATGTCGGCGATGGTGGCGACGGCGACCAGGTCCAGGAAGCTGTGCAGCCGCTCCTTCGGCAAGCCGAGCTCCTCCGCCAGGGCGCAGCACACCTTCCACGCCACGCCCACCCCGGCGAGCCCCTTGTCCGGGTAGCCGCAGTCCGCGCGGTTGGGGTTGACGACGGCGGCCGCGTCGGGCAGGTCGGGGCCCGGCCGGTGGTGGTCGGTGACGACGACGTCGATCCCCGCCGCGCGCGCCCGGCGCACCGCGTCGTGCGCCACGATCCCGCAGTCGCCGGTGAGGATGAGCGTGGCGCCGAGCTCCACCGCCTTCTGCACGCCGGCCTCGGAAAGGTCGTAGCCGTCCACCAGCCGGTGCGGGACGAACGGCTCCGCCCTGGCGCCCATCATCCGCAGCGCGCGGACGAAGAGCGCGGTGGAGCAGATGCCGTCCACGTCGTAGTCGCCGTGCACCAGGATGGTCTCGCCGCGCTCGACGGCCCGGCGCAGCCGCGCGACGGCGTCGCCCATCCCGGCGAGCTGCGCGGGCGGGTGGATGTGGCCGGCGTGGGGGCGCAGAAAGCCGCGCGCGTCCTCCGTCTCCCCGTAGCCCCGGTGCACCAGCAGGCGGCACAGCGGGGCGGGAAGGCGAAGCTCGCGGCAGAGGCGTTCTACGGCGGCGGCGTCCGGCGCGGCGGGAAAGACCCAGCGGCGCGCGGCGGCAAGGAGGGCGGGCATGGCACAAAGTTGTACGCGCGCCGCCGGAGGGGCAAGCCGCGACCCGCCACCGTGCGAACTTCCTTCAGCGCCCGAAGAGGTAGACCAGGATGGCGGCCACCACCAGCAGGCTCAGGACGATGGTGATCCACTGGGCGGCGCTGCGCCCGGGGCCGGGCACGGGGTCCTTCTGGTGCGGAACGGGCTGCGCGCCGTCCTGGAACGGCGGCTCCTTGCGGTCTTCGGCCACGGCGGTGTCATCCCGGCTCGGGTCAGGCGGATGCGATCGGCGCGAGGGAGGGCGCAACGCCCATGCCCGCCTTGCTCCTCCGCCGCCACACGCTAGCTTTGGCGCGTCCGAACCTCATCCCCACCCGATCGCTCCCTGCCCCGACGATGGTCTGGAATCCCCCCCACCTGGTCGCCCCGCGGGTGATCGTGCGCATGGCGCAGCCGGAGGACGTGCCGCAGGTGGTGCGCTACTTTGCGGACAACCGCGAGCGCCTGGCCCCCTCCCGCCCCCTGGTGGGGGAGGAGTTCTTCACGGAGGGGTTCTGGCACGCGCAGGTGCGCGCCAACTTCGCGGAGCTGCGCGAGGGAAAGAGCGTGCGGCTGTTCCTCTTCGACCGGGCGCGGCCGGAGCGGGTGATCGGCAACGCCAACTTCACGCAGATCTTTCGCGCGCCGGCGCACTACTGCGTGCTGGGGTACGGGCTGGACGGGGACTACGAGGGGCGCGGGGTGATGCGCGAGGCGCTGGAGGCGGCGATCGGATACATGTTCGGCGAGCAGAACCTGCACCGCATCCAGGCCAACTACGTCCCCCGCAACGAGCGCAGCGGCGCCCTGCTGCGGCGGCTGGGGTTCGTGGTGGAGGGGTTCGCGCGCGACTACCTGCTGCTGAACGGCCGGTGGGAGGATCACATCCTCACCAGCAAGATCAACCCGGAGTGGCGGGCGGGGTGAGGAGGTAACGGGGTGGTGGGGTGAGGGGGTGGTGGGGGTGACAAAGTCCTGAGCGCAGCGGATGGATCCGCGCGAGGGGCACGCCCCCTCCGGGCGAGCACCACTCGCCCACCTCCTCCCAAACCCTGGGGGAGGTTGCCGATTCCGACAGATCCTAGGCGTTTCGAAAAGCATCACCCTGCGCCCGCAAGGGCCCCCTCCCCCCGGCCCTCCCCCGCTCCGCGGGAGAGGGGGTGAACTTCGAGCGCGCTTCATTATCGTGGCGTTCTCCCTCCTCCACGCAGTTTGTGGGGGAGGGCCGGGGAGGGGGGCGGTCGCGGTCATGGCGACCTCTCCACACCCCACCGTCCCCACAAAATGCGAAACCCCTCCCCCGGGGTTGGGGGAGGGGTCGCCCGCCTTTGCGAGGAACGAGCAAACGGCCGGGCGGGGGAGAGGGCCCCCGCGGACGCAGTGAGAACCCTGCCCCTCTACCCCACGCACGGCGACTCCATCACTCCATCACCCGTTCACCCCGGCGGCGGCGCGCCGAAGCGGATCGTATCGCGCGGCGCGTTCGGATTCGGCGGCGGCGGGAGCGAGGGCGGCATCGGGTCCGGGTCCGGCTGGTCCACCGGCTCCGCCGGCGTGTCCACCGGCGGCGGGTTCTGCGGACGCGGACGCGGTTGCTGCGCCGGCGGACGCTGCTGCGGCTGCTGAACGGGCGGACGCTGCGGCTGCGCCTGGGGCTGCGTCACCGGCGCGGGGGGACGCGCGCCCGGCTGCGCGGGAACCCCTGGCTGCGGCTGCGTGGCGGCCGGCGGCTGCGCGCCGGGCTGCGTTCCCGCGGGCGGCACCGTCACGCCGGCGCGGCGCAGCGAGTCCAGGCGCAGGCTGTCGCGCAGGCGCGCGCTGTCCACCGGCGGGTTGATGGGCGCGCCGCCCAGCAGCCGGCGGAACGGCGGGCCGCCCACCCGCCGCACCATCGCCATGCGCGCCGCGGGTGACCAGCTCTGCGCCTCGGTGACGGTCGTCAGCTCGATCCAGAAGGTGTCGCGCAGCACCCGCCCGGAGACGAACTGCCCCTGCCCCTCGGTGAAGGTGATGAGCGCGACGGTGCTGTCGCGCCGCACCTCGCCGGTGACCGGAAAGCCCACGCCCCCCCGCACGATCTGCCCGGCGATGGAGTCCAGCCGCTGCGTGATGATGCGCAGCTCCGCCAGCGGCACCATGCGGTACGCCTGCTCGCGCACCAGCAGGGTGTCCTGCGGGCGGATCTCGAACCCTGCGAAGCGCCAGATGCCGCGCACCTCCGGCAGCCCGGCGCGCGCCTCGGGGCTGGGCCGCTGCAGCGGGGGCAGCGGCTGCACCTCTCCCTTCGCATCACTGCACGCGCCCGCGGCCAGCGCCGCGCAGGCCAGCACCGCCCTCAGCCGTCCTCGCACTGTTGTCCCGTCGTCACCGGTGGTCTTGTCGCGCGATCCGGGCGCCGGCCGTCGCATCCTCCGTGCCCGCCACCAACTTACGGCGCGCATCGCCCGTTGACATCCCTTTCCGCCATCCCTAGCTTCAGATGGCGGGAACCCCTCGCGGTTCCTGCCTTTTCTGCCCCACTTTCCAGGCGTATGCATTCGCCGATGCCCCTCACCCTGCGGCCCGACCCGGAACAGGCGGACGCCCTGCTGCGCGAGGCGCTGGAGGCCAACGGCCAGCGCTTCACGGACCAGCGCGCGGCCGTCTACCGGTTTCTGCTGGGCACCACCGACCATCCCACGGCGGACGAGGTGTTCACCGCCGTGCGTGCCGACATCGCCGACATCTCCCTCGCCACGGTGTACAAGGCGCTGGAGACGCTGGTGAGCTGCAACCTGGCCGTCAAGCTCTCCTACGGCGACGACAGCGCCCGCTACGACGCGCGCACCGACGACCACTGCCACTCCCGCTGCCTGCGCTGCGGCCAGGTGCGCGACGTGCCCGGACAGGTGCCGGAACTGCTGCCGCAGATCCACGTGGGCGGCGGGTTCCGCGTGCAGGGGTACCGCGTGGAAGTCATCGGCCTGTGCCCCGCGTGCGCGGAGTGAGTCCCGGCGGGCCGGATGATGCATGACGACGCTCCCCGCCGGGGAGCGTTCTTCGTTTACGGAGGATGGATCCGATGGATGGCGCCCGCGTTCGCGTGAGACTCCGCAGGGGAGATGGCTGACGTTCCCGCCTCCGTGGTCCTCCCCGCCGACCCGCCGCGCGGCTTCCGCGGCGAGTGGACGGTGGACGAGGCGCGCCGTGGCGCCTTCGCCGAGCACGCCGGCATCCTCCGCGCGCTCCCGGTCGCGCTGGCGGTGCCGGAGGATGCGGAGGACGTGGCGGCGCTGGCGCGATGGGCGGCGGCGCACGGCGTGCCGCTCGTCCCGCGCGCGGCGGGGACGGGGATGCCGGGCGGCAACATCGGACCCGGCATCGCGGTGGACCTGCGGACGCGCTTCGACCAGGTGGGGGCGGTGGATGCGCAGCGGCGGGCGGCGCGGGTGCAGCCCGGCGCCACGCTCGCCCGCCTGAACGCCGCCGCGGCGCCGCACGGGCTGCAGTTCCCGGTCGATCCCTCCAGCGCCGACCGCGCGTCGATGGGCGGCATCATCGCCAACAACTCGGGGGGCGCGCACACCGTGCGCTACGGGTCCGCGCGCGGGTGGATCGACTCGCTGGACGTGGTGCTGGCGGACGGCACCCTGGTCACCACCACCCGCGGCGCGCGGCAGGAGCATCCGCGCCTGCGGGAGATCCTGGACCAGGTGGACGCGGTGCTGGCGGAGGATCCGCTGCTCATCGAGCGCCGCTGGCCGCGGGTGCGGAAGAACTCGTCCGGCTACGCGCTGCGCGAGTACCTGCGCTCCGGCGACGCGGTGGACCTGTTCGTCGGCAGCGAGGGAACGCTGGGGGTGGTGGTCGGCGCGACGGTGCGGCTGGCGCCGGTGCTGGCGGCGCGGGGGCTGGCGCTGCTGGAGTTCGGGGACCTCGCGGCGGCGGGGGCGGCGGTGCAGCGCATCCTGGAGCTGGACCCCGCGACGTGCGAGATGATCGACCGCACCTTCATCGACCTGGTGCGCGACGGCGGCGAGGATCCCGGTTACCCGCTGCGCCCCGGCCTGGAAGCCATCCTGTTCGTGGAGATGGAGGGCGATTCGGCCGATGACGTCGTGGCGAAGCTGGAGCGGCTCCGCGCGCACGTCGCCGGGATCGCGGACCGTGTCTCGCTGGCGGTCGATCCGCACGAGCAGGAGCGCTTCTGGCACGTCCGCCACGCCGCCAGCCCGCTGATCGCGAGGCTGGCCGGCGCGCGCGTGTCGATGCAGTTCATCGAGGACGGCGTGGTGCCGGTGGATCGGCTTCCCGACTACGTGCGCCTGCTGCGGGAGGTGCTGTCGAGGCACGCGCTCCCCGCCGTCATCTTCGGGCACGCGGGGGACGGCAACCTGCACGTGAACCCGCTGGTGGACGTCGCCAGGCCGGGGTGGCGCGCGGAGGCGGAGGCGATCGCGTACGAGGTGGCGGAGGGCGTGGCGCGGCTGGGCGGCACCATGGCCGGCGAGCACGGCGACGGCCGCCTGCGCGCGCCGCTGCTGGAGACCATCTGGGGCCCGGAGCTCGCCGCCTCCTTCCGCGCCGTGAAGGACGCCTTCGACCCGCTCGGCATCCTGAACCCCGGCGTCATCCTCCCCCTCCCCGGCCAGCGCCCGCTGGACGCCATCAAGTACTGACCGCAAGCCACATCTTCTATCGAATCCCCCAAAAACCACTCACGCAGAGCAGCAGAGCAGCAGAGGTGCAGAGAAGTGCTCGCCCTTTCTCTGCTTCTCTGCTGCTCTGCGTGAGAATGATCAGTTCAGTTTCCTGGATCTGGTGATGGCGCGGCGAGCACACGCCGCGCTTCGGGAGCCACGCCGCTCGTTCCGCCAAGCCGGGCATCGGCGGTGAGGGCGGCAGTTGCGGCGCGGCGGCGCTCGACGGGATCGTGGAGGAGGCGCGCGAGGCTCAGGTATGCCCAGGGCAGAAGCTCCGGGTCACGCACCGGCTCCTCCAGTGCGCGCTGGAACGCCTGCTCCGCGGCGGTGGAATCTGCGCTCGCGAGGAGGGCCAGGCCGCCCTGGTAGTGCAGCCGGAACTGCGCGCCGAAGGTGTCCGGCTGCGCATCCGCGTGGCGGCGGTAGATCGCGATCGCCGAGTCGCGGCTGCCGAACGAGCGGTGCCATTCCACCGCCGTCGCGCCGGCGAAGGCCGTGGCGCGGGCGCGGATCTCCGGCGTCCAGCGCAGCACGAAGTAATCGGGATCGATCAACACCGACTCGGCCGTGAAGGGAAGAGGGAAGCTGAACGGCGTCCGCGCACCCTCGACGGCGACGCTCCGCCGGGCCCGCTCGCCGCGCGCGCCGCGAAACTCCAGGTCGAGTGTCGCGCGGTAGGGGGTATCGTGCTGTAGCACCGCGCCGGCGACGCCGCCCGTCGTCGGCTGCCAATCGACCGTGAGCTCCGGGGCGCCGGGGCGCTCGAACCACTGGTCGAAGAACCAGCCGACGTCGCGGCCGGTCTCGCGCCGGATCTCACGTTCGATGTGGCCGCGGAACTCGGACCAGCCGATCGCGCTCCCCGCGTACCGCAGCACGATCTCGCGCAGGATGCGGTCGAGGCGTTCCGGCCCAACCTCGCGGCCCAGCATCCCGAGCACGAACGCGCCGCGGGTGTTCGCCATCCGGTGCATGCGCAGCAGCTCGAACTGGCCGCGCGGCACCACCGACGCCAGCGGCATCTCCAGCCCTGCGGCCGCCAGGCGGAAGTAGCCTTCCGGAGAGCTGCGCAGCGCCTCGCCGGGATACATGCCCAGGCGCAGGGCGCGATGCGCGGAATCGCCCTCCAGCGCCTCCATCACCGCCGCCATCGCATACGACGCGTTCCCCTCCGTCAGCAGCATCCGCCCCGGCCCGGCACTGGTGCGCACCAGGTTGCCCCACCACAGGTGCGCGATCTCGTGGCCGATGAACGGCACCGGCAGCCCCTGGTCGAACGCGCCCGGGGTCGCGAGGAAGAAGCCGTGCTCGCTGGTGCCGCCCACGCTGCCGCCGAAGGGCGCTTCCGCCACCGCGTACTCGCGGAACGGGATGGACCCGTAGCGGCGCGAGAGCGTCTCCAGCACCCGCGCCACCCGCATCGCCATCTCCGCCTGCCCCGGCCGCTGCCGGATGCTATACAGCGCCACGTGCGTGTCGCCGGCGGCGGCGCGCGTGACGGTGAACGGCGCGGAGATGAACGCGAAGTGGCCGCGCGGCCAGCCGATCCGCGTGCGGAAGATTCCCCGCTGCCGCTCGCTTTCGTCGCCGATGGGCTCGCCCGTGGCGAGCACGGTCTGGCCGGCAGGCGCGTGGATGGTGAGCACGCCCGTGGCCAGGCTGTCGAACGCGAGCCGCGGATACCAGATCTCACCCCCACCGCCCGCCAGCGCGCTGGCCGAGTCCACGCGCAGCTGCGCCGCGGTCAGGCTGTCAGCGGAGCAGGAGAAGTCGAGCACGACCGGCACGCCGGCGGGGAACGGCGCGGGCGGGATGACGTGCCACGACCGGTCGCCATCCGCGCCATCCGTCTCCAGCCGTGCGTCGGACCCCGCGGGGGCGATGCGCACCTGCTCCATCCACGACGAGAGGAGCAGTGTCACCGTGTCCCGCGGCACCGTGACCGCCGGCAACTCCAGCCGGCCCGTGACGCGCAGCCCGCGCACGGACGGAAGCACCTCCACGTCCAGCTCGTACCGAGCGAGCGTGGACGAGGCAGGCGCCTGCGCCGGAAGCGGATGGATGGATGTGGCGACGGCGAGCAGGGCCGCGGTGCACCAGCGGAGGCGTGTTCGCATCGGAGGATCGGCCAGCGCGCGGAGACGAGGGCGCCGCCATCACCAAGCGTGGCGGCGCGTCGAGTCACGCAATTCTGGCGGGGCACCGCATCGTTCGTCTTGAACGCTTACGCACGCCGTTGCACCGGAAAAGCATGTGGCCTCACACGGAGTCAACGGAGTTAACGGAGGAACATCGCATCCACTCCGTTGACTCCGTGTGAGGCAAATTCTTGTGTTGGGTTCAGGGCTTCGCCGTGACCAGATCGTTTGCCTGCGCGAAGGGAACCGCGTCGTCGGCGAAGCGGAAGGTGCCGTGCTCGCGGATCTCCCGCGCCGCGCGCACGAATGCTCCCAACACCCCCCGGCTGAGCGCTGATCCCACACTGATCCGCTTCACCCCCAGCGCGGCCAGCTCGTCCACCGTCAGCGCCGAGCCGCTCGCGGGACGACTTCGAGCTGCTGCACGCGCTCCCCGTCGGCCTGCCCGCGAACGCGCGGCTCGATTTCGGTTCAGCGGGGTGGATTGCGCTGAAGGCCGCGGGCTGCGTGATTTACCGGCGCACGACATCCATCCACCCGACGAAATCGTGATGCGCCTCCTGCTGACGCTGATGATGATGACCTTCGCGGGTACGCTGGCGGCGTGCGCGGGAGGGCCGCGGCCGCTGCGCGG
>DATAAG010000915.1:0-5815 GCA_036260235.1 Longimicrobium sp. | reverse complement strand
GGCGCGGGCCGGCAGTACGGCGTGCTCTCCCGCGGCGCGGACGCGGGGACGGCCACGGTGGTGGCGCCCGACGAGCCGGGGTGCAACGGCATCGGCGCGCGGGTGCGGCTGGCGCCGGCGCGGGCCGAGGGGTGGCACGGGCTGGCGGGCCACGGGCTGCCGCGGCAGCCGCCCACGCGCTGGGTGCGTGACGCGACGGCGCAGGAGCGGCGGGCGCTGGACCGGCTGGCCGCCGCGCTCTTCGCCGCGCACGGCGTCGACGTGGCGTCGCGGCCGGACGCGGACACCAGCGTGGCGGCGGTGCTCTTCGGCGGCATCGCGCGGCCGGTGCTGGTCGGCAGCTACACGCTCGCCACGGAGGACGAAGCGAACCGGCAGGCCTCCGCGTTCATCGTCGCCGAGGAGGGGCAGAGCGGGTATCGGCCGGCGTTCGTGTCCTTCCACGAGGCGCGCGTGATGGAAGGACAGTCGCGCGAGCTGCTGGACGCCGCGGACCTGGACGGCGACTCGCGCCCCGACCTGGTGCTGCGCAATTCGTACTGGGAAAGCTGGGATTTCTCCATCCTCAAGCGCGACGAGCACGGCTGGGACGAGGTGTACCACGGCGGCGGCGCCGGCTGCTGATGGAAGTGCGTGAGTGCGTGAGTGCGTGAGTGCGTGAGTGCGTGAGTGCGTGAGTGCGTGAGTAACTGATTGTGGGATGCGGGGCCGTCCGCCGAAACTCGATCCGGGCCGCGTCCGTCCCACACGGCCAGGTGCTCGACTCCCTCTACCCTGCTCCACCGATGCCCATCCGTCCAATGCTCCTCCCTCTCCTGACGCTGATCATCACCTCGTGCGGCGGTGGCGGCGACGCTCCGGCGGCGCAGGCGTCGTCGAAGCAGGCACCCGCCGCCCAGCCGGCGCAGGTGCAGCGCGAAGGCATCCTCTTCGCCATCACCCCGCACCAGGCCCTCACCCCGGGCGAGGAAGACGGCTTCGGGCTCGATCCCATCGCGCTCATCACGCGCGGCGGGCTGCGGAACACGTGGGACGTGGAGTCCGATTCCGTCTTCGCCGCGCGCTACTTCGCGCCCGGCACGCGCTACGACGTGCGCGTGGGCGGCGCGGAGGCGGGGGAGGCGTCGGTGCGGGGCGTGATCGAGCCGGCGTGCCAGGAGCGAGTCGCCGGCGCCGACGTCCGCCTCTCGCGCACGCTGCCCGCGGGGTGGGAAGGGCTGGCGTCCGACGCGTTCGGCGCCGGCGCCGCGCAGCCGGTCGTGCGGCCGCTCACCTCCCAGGAGCAGGGCTGGCTGGCGGCGCTCGCGGACAGCATCCACGCGTCGCACCGCATCCCCGGCGCCGCGCGCGCCGCGGTGGAGGGCGAGCGCCTGTTCGCGGTGACGGTGCCCGGCGTCCAGGGGCCCGTGCTGGTGGGCACCTTCAACGTGACGGTGGAGGACGGCGAGAACCAGCACCTGTACAACCAGCTGCTGGTCGCCGAGGCGCGCGGCGGCGGGGCGTACCAGCCCGCGTACGTCTTCCACGAGCGCGACGACGGGGACGTCGGCGTGCGCTCGTTCATGGACGCGGCGGACCTGGACGGCGACGGCGCCCCCGAGCTGGTGCTGCGCGCGGCGTACAACGACAGCTGGGGCTACGCCGTCCTCAAGCGAGGGGCCGAGGGCTGGACGGAGATCTACCAGGGCGGCGGCGGCGGGGGATGCTGATACCGCGGCCACGGCGGCGGAGAGCGACTGAAGACGCAGTCAACCGAATAGACCGACTCCGTTGACTCCGTTGACTCCGTGTGAGGCCCATTCTTTCCGGAGTCCGGATCAGGCGTCCCGCACGCGCAGCAGCACCTTCCCCGTCGTCTGCCGCGACTCCAGGGCGCGGTGCGCCTCCGCCACCTGCGCCAGCGGGAACTCCGCGCCGACGCGCACGTTCAGCTCGCCCGTGCCGATCCACGCGAACAGCTCGCCCGCGCGCCAGAGCAGCTCCTCGCGCGTGGCCGTGTAGTGGCCCAGCGTGGGGCGCGTGAGGAAGAGCGAGCCTTTCTGGTTCAGGAGCTGGGGATCCACCGGCGCCACGGGCCCGCTGGACTGCCCGAAGAGCACCATCATCCCCCGCGGCGCCAGCACGTCCAGCCCGGGGAGGAAGGTGGTGCGCCCCACGGAGTCGTAGATCACCTGCACGCCCTTCCCGTCCGTCAGCCGCCGCACCTCCTCCGCGAAGTCCTGCCGCGTGTAGACGATCACCTCGTCCGCGCCCGCCTCGCGCGCCAGCGCCGCCTTCTCGTCCGACCCCGCCGTGCCGATCACGTACGCGCCCCGCCGCTTCGCCATCTGCACCAGCAGCAGGCCCACGCCCCCCGCGGCGGCGTGCACCAGGCACCGGTCGCCCTGGCGCAGCGGACAGGTGGAGCTCACCAGGTAGTGCGCCGTCATCCCCTGCAGCATCACCGCCGCGCCCAGGCGCGTGCTCACCTCCGCCGGTAGCGGGACCAGCTTCGCCGCGGGCACCGCCGCATACTCCGCGTACGCGCCGAAGCCGCCCGCCCACGCCACCCGGTCGCCGACGCGCACCTCGTCCGCGTCCGCGCCGACGGCGACGACCTCGCCCGCGCCCTCGCCGCCCAGCGTGGCGGGGAGGGGCACACGGTAGAGGCCGGTGCGCTGGTAGACCTCGATGAAGTTGATTCCCGTCGCCTCGATGCGCACCAGCGCTTCGCCCGCCGCGGGGTGCGGGACCGGCACCCGCTCCACGCGCAGCGCCTCCGGGCCGCCGGGCTCGTGCAGGCGCACGGCCGTCATCGTCTCCACGTCACTCATGCGCGTTCCTCCGCGTCAGCGGAACAAGGGGGATGCCGATCATCGAACGCCGCTACTCGTCTGCCGCCATCCGGCCCAGGTAGCCGAGCTGGAGGAGGATGAGCTGCCGCAGCGGATGCCACTCGCCGCGGATGGAGGCGACCACCGCGTCGGGCGAGGGATCGGTGAAGATGTCGCCGAGCGGCCCGTCCCACGGCGCGTAGCGGTGCAGCTTCGCCGTCGCGGCCTGCGAGCGGGCCACGGTGCGCCACTTGGGCCACGGGTGCTGCCGCGCGCGCAGCTCGCCCGCCAGCAGCGCGCGGACGCCGCGGGTCAGCCGCAGCCCGGCGGCCAGCGGCAGGTTGGCCGCCGCGCCAAAGTACGGATACCGCCAGCGCGAGTGCGGCACCGCCCACGAGCGGCGGAAGAGCGGCTTCATCGCCGCGTGAAAGAGGCGGCGTCGGCGCTTCCACTCCACCGGCACCGCGGCGGCGATGCGGACGACGGCGCTGGCGTGGTACGGCTCCTGGCTGGCGAACATCCGCCGGTTGCCGTGGAAGTTCGCCGAGTGCTTGCGCTGCGTGAACGGCCACAGCTTCTCCCACTCCGCCGCCGTCGTGGGCCGGAGCTCCGCCAGCCAGCGGCGAAAGGCCAGCCGCCGCGCCACCACCTGCTCCAGCAGCTCGCGGCGGATGATGGAGGCCGGCGGCAGGGGAAACTCGTCGCCCGCGGCATCTTCCGGGGCGTGCTCCGCCTTGAGGAACGAGTCTGACGACAGGCCCCCCAGCACCGCGGCGAAGTCGCGGATGCCGAGCCGCTCGTGGAACCCCCAGCCGTGCACGTCCATGAACAGGTTGTGCCCGCCGATCATCCCGGCCACGGCTTCCAACCCGTCGACGTAGTGGTCCTTCGCGCGCCGCCCGAAGGTGAGCGTGGCGCCGTACGCCCGCGCCGCCGCGCGCGCCACCCGCACCTCGCGGTTCTCCCAGTCCGCGTAGACGAAGGCGCGGACGCGGACCCCGTCCGGCACCGCCCCCAGCACCGCGCGCGCATCCTCCCCGCCGCTCAGCAGCAGCGCGACCTCCGGCACGTCCCGGGAGATGGCGCCCACCTGCTCCACCAGCGCCTCCCGCAGCGCCGCCGCCGCGTCGCGCACGGACGCGTACGGGTTGTCCTCCATCGGCCTCCAGTAGACGTGCGGCTCCCCGTCAGGGCCATCCATGCGGAACGGGATCGCGGCCGCGGGCGGAAGCTGGTCAACGCCGTCGTAAAGCGTGTGCGGATACGTGCAGGTGAGGTTCACCAGCAGGTCCGCGGCGGAGACGGGATCGATCCTGTCGTTCTTCCCCGCCGCGCGCGCCACCGCGTCCAGGTGCGACCCCGCGATCCATCCGCCGTCCAGCCGCGCGGCGAAGACGGGGACGAACGATCCGACGTCCGTGACGATCATCCCCCCGCCGCGCTCCCCATCCACCGACAGCGCCGCGAAGCCGGAGTCGATCCGCTCGTCCCACGGCGCCGCGGGTCCGCCACGCAGCAGCCCATGCACGGCGCGGCGGCGCCCGCCCAGCCGCGACAGCCCCGGCGGCTCCGGCCCGATGCGTACCACCGGATCGCCGGCCAGCACGGAGAGCGATCCGCCGTCCTCCACCAGCACCTCCGGCGGATCGTGCGGCCCGCGCGCGACCGCGAGCGAGCCCCACGCCCCGTGCCGCTCCTCGACGGACGCGGCCACGGGCGCCAGGTACCGCTCCAGCGCCCGCCGCAGCTCGCCCTCCGCGCGGCGCGAGGTGGAGAAGAGAAAGTCGCTCATCCGCCGCGCTTGGCCGCCACGTACGGCGCCGCCCGCTCCACGCGCTCCAGCACGTCCTCCGGCGTGATCAGCTCCATCCGCCCCAGCTTGGCCGTGAAGTTGGAGGGGTCCGGCGGCTCGCCGGGATCGGTGTAGCGGTCGATCCACAGGTCCTGCCACGCGCGGTACGGCCCCACGCGCCACGGGTTCGTGTGGCCGAAGAGGCCGATCACCGGCACCCCCGCCGCCCGGGCGATGTGCAGCGGCCCCGTGTCCGGCGCGATCAGCAGGTCCGATCCCGCCACCAGCCACATCAGCCGCCGCACCGAATCCCCCAGCGCCCAGACCGGCCTGTGCTCCGCGCGGCCGGCGATCTCCCGCGCGATCCCCTGCTCCCGCTCGCCCGGCCCGCCGACGAGCAGCGTGCGGTAGCAGAAGTCGCGCTCCAGCGCATCGACGACGCGCGCGTAGCGGTCCGCGAACCAGTCCTTCTTCCAGTTGGCCGACGCCGCCACGATCGCCGCCACGGGCCGGTCGCGCAGCGGCGCGAAGAACTCCGCCTGCGCGCGCCGCTCCTCCTCGCTGAACCCCAGGCGCCACTCCGGCGGGTCCGGCCGCGCGAGCCCCAGGTGGTCCAGGAAGGCGAAGAAGAGGTCCTGCGTGTGCTGGCGCGGCGTGGGCGGCAGGTGGTGGTTGGCCGCCAGCCAGGTCCCCTCCGCCGCGCGGTCGCGCCCGAAGCCCAGCCGGTGCGGCGCGCGGGAGAGCAGCGTGGGCCAGGCGCTCTTCACGTACACGTTCAGGTTGATGGCCAGGTCGAAGCGGCGCCCGGCCAGGTCGCGCCGCAGCTCCCGCACGCCCTGCACCCCGCGCTTCTTTCGGTAGACGACGATCTCGTCCACGGAGGGATGATGGAGGAGCGCGCCGGACGGCATCGGCTCCGCGACCCAGGTGATGTGCCGCGCCGGGTCGTCGTCCTTGAGCGCGTTGACGATGGGGAGCCCGTGGATCACGTCGCCCAGCCCGGTGAGCAGGACGATGCACACCCGCCGCGAGGGGTAGCGCAGCTCGCTCATGGGATGCGGCCGGGCTTTCCCGAGCCGCCGCGGCTTGGCCGCGGGGCCCTCTCCCCCGCCGCCTGCGCCGCTCGTTCCTCGCGGCTCGGCGGCGACCCCTCCCCCAACTTCGGGGGAGGGGTTGCACGGGCGGGTTCCGTGCGTAGCGGCGGGCGATG
>DATAAG010000914.1:0-2917 GCA_036260235.1 Longimicrobium sp. | reverse complement strand
TGGAGACCATCGAGGCCAGGTCGATCTGGTACAGGTCCAGCCCCAGCGCCCCCGCGATGATCCCCGCCGCCATCGTCTTCCCCGTCCCCGGCGGCCCGGTGAACAGCACGTTCAGCCCCCTCCCCAGCGCCAGCCGGGCGTCGAAGCCCCACTGGTGGTAGACCAGCGCCCGGTGCCGCATGGAGGTGACGATCTCGCGCAGCTGCTCCGCGCGGTCGGGGGGGAGCACCAGGTCGTCCCAGGCGTGGCGCGGCGCGACCTTGCGGGCCAGGGCGCTCAGGCGCGGGTTGGAGCGCAGGCGGCAGGCGGCCTGCAGGTCGTCCATCGACAGGCGTCCCTCCGCCGGGTCGCGCACGCGGGCCAGGGCGCGCGCCGTGGCCGCCGCGTCGCGCATCTGCCCGCCGGTGAAGCGGAAGCGGTTGGCCAGCTCCTCCACGTCCACCTCCCCCGCCCCGTCGTCGCCGCCCAGCAGCGCGCGCCAGAGCACCACCCGCTCCGCGTACCCCGGCCGCTCCAGCCGCACCGGGTAGAACGCCTGCCCCTCCGGCGCATCCGCCGGTTCCCACGCCTCTTCGCCGGCCAGGAAGGTGACGCCGCGCCCCATCGCCTCGCGCAGCACCACCGAGCGCAGCGCGCGGCGGTCGTCCGCCAGCAGCAGGTCGAAGCCTTCCCACAGCAGCGCCGCGCTCCGCAGCAGCCCCTCGCGCGTGGCGGCGCCCACCAGCGCCGCGGGGTCGTCCGCCGCCAGCAGCCGGGCCACGTCCACCGTCACCAGCGGGATGCCGGCCGCCGTGCAGAGCGCCTCCGCCGTCGTCCGCTTCCCCACGCCGTACGGGCCCTGCAGGTACACCAGCGCCGTCACCCCGCCCGCGACCGCGTCCCGGACCACCGCCGCCAGCGCCGCCTTCAGCGCGTCGGGAAGGAGCACGTCCTCCAGCCGCGCGGCGGGCTCCACCGCCGCCGCGATCCCCTGCAGTGCGGCGTCCACGTCGTCGCCTCCGAGCAGGAAGTCCACCACCCGCGGCTCCGGGCGCAGGTAGCGGCTCAGCAGCGGCGGATCGCGGTGGGCGGGGTCGTCGGAAAGGCGCAGCAGGCGGTGCCGCAGCAGGGGCGCGCTGGGGGAGAGCCGCTCGCGCCCGGCCAGGCGTTCCTCCCACGTGGCGCAGAGCAGGCCCAGCGCCAGGTCCACCGTGGGGCGGCGGCGGGTGACGTCGTCCTGCAGGTAGGCGTACAGGCGCTCGTACTTCAGGTCCAGCTCCGGCGCCAGCGCCACCCGCAGCAGCCCCGCGTCCAGCGCCGAGAGCGCCGCCGCGCGGCACAGCCACGCCCAGCGCGAGCCGTCGTCCTCCTCCGACGCGGCGGGCGTGGCGGCGGGGTCCGCGTACTCCGGCGGCGCGCCCGGCGCCTGTGCGGCCATCGTGGCGGCCTCGTCGTGCGAGACGTAGAGGCCGCGGTAGGGATCCGCCGCGGCCTGATCGCCGCTGGCCGCGCGCATGGCGGCCACCGCGGCCTCGATCCGCAGGTCGAGCCGGGCCAGCTCGTGCAGGAGGGCGCGCGCGTCGGAGGAGGGCGGGGAGCGGTACGGACCAGGGTTCACGACAGGCCCTCCTTGGGTTCGGACGGCTTTTCGCGGGAATCTCCGACGGAGACTCCCATGTTGTTAAAACTGATACACAATAATAACGATATGCACACCACGCAAGGAGCGCCTGGATCGAATCAGGTGAGCCCCGGCAGGTCGAGCCCTGCCGGGGCTCCATCTTCCTGGGGAGTGTGTACCTGGTGAAACACGGACTCCGGGGATGGCTCGAGCACGCGGATCTTCGGTGTCGCGACCTGGAGGAGGTTCCGATCGAATGAGAGCCGCCCGATCCGGAGACCACGCTGCGGGTCGTCCTGGGCGGCAGGCGGCGGGCCGGGGGCGGGTAGACGTAGCCAAACCGTAGCAACGGCCGTAGCAGTCCAGCGGAGGAAAAATCGAAGGCCCGGCCCCGGGAATCGAGGCCAGGCCTGGGATCTGGAGAGATTGCCCCCGGAGGATTCGAACCTCCACTAACGGTCCACATGTGTCCAACTGAAGCGGTTTCAGCCAAGCACAAGCCAACCTTCAACCAAGAACTTTAACCAGCAGGGGCCGCCTGGTGTCAGCGGCGGCACTGCCGGTCACGCCCGGCCAGTCCAGCCACTCGCGATGCGTTGTAATGCAACTTGGTCACCGCCAAGCGCAGGGCGGTCTGGTCGTGGATCCATCGGCTATCATCCCGCGAAAGCCCCCTCGACTTCGGCTACCGCACGCCGGCCGAGTTCGTTGCGGAACTCGCCCCCACCCAGAGGACAGCATACACCCCGTGTCCACCACATGGGAGAAGTCCAACCAGTACCACCAGTACCACCAGCTTCACCAATACCGCCTGCACCGCCTGCACTACCAGCAGCGACATTCTTGATGGCGGTCACGCGCCTGCGGGTGGCGTGGGTACTTGGGAGTCTCTTCGCCTGCGTGTCGAGCATCGGGTGAATCACCTCGCCTTGGATTGACCCTCGCCCAGTGCCTCGGTAATTTACCCTCACATCGAGGAGGCATTATGACGAACAACGAGCACAGGACCCGGTCTCCATGCCTCTCCCCACGTGAGGCCGCCTTCGCAACAGGACTTTCGGAGAAGACGATCAACCAGGCCATCGACCGGGAAGAGGTGCAGCTCCTCCCGAAGCGGCGCCAGGACGAACGGGAGCGCATGCTGGGTCTCCCTGATCTCGTCTATCTCCGGCTCCGGAGCGACGTTGGCCGGCTGCTTTCCCCGGAAGGCAAGCGGAGGCTGCGGCAGCAGCTCAGTCACTGCGTCCGGGAGCGGCAGAGGCCGGAGGTCATCACCATCGGCGCCGTGGAGGTCAGGATCGGGCCGGAGATCGAGGC
>DATAAG010000913.1:0-2066 GCA_036260235.1 Longimicrobium sp. | reverse complement strand
CGGCCGGTGGAGGGCGCGCGGGTCTACGTGCTGGACGCGTGGGGCGAGCCCGCGCCGGTCGGCGTGCCGGGCGAGCTGTACGTAGGCGGCGCGGGGGTGGCCCGCGGGTACCTGGAACGGCCCGCGCTGACGGCGGAGCGCTTTCTCCCCGACCCGTTCCCGGGCGAGGGGGGCGCACGCGTCTACCGCACGGGCGACCGGGTGAGGTGGCGTGGGGACGGCACGCTGGAGTACCTGGGCCGCCTGGACGAGCAGGTGAAGGTGCGCGGCTTCCGCATCGAGCTGGGCGAGATCGAGGCGCGCCTGGCGGAGCACCCCGCGGTGCGCGAGGCGGTGGTGCTGGTGCGCGAGGACGCGCCGGGCGACCGGCGGCTGGTGGCGTACGTGGTGGGCGACCCGGCGGCCGGCGCGGACGTGCTGCGGGCGCACCTGTCGGAGCGGCTCCCGGAGTACATGGTGCCGGCGGCTTTCGTCCCGCTGGAGCGGTTTCCGCTGACGCCGAGCGGCAAGGTGGACCGCAGGGCGCTCCCCGCGCCCGAGGGCGACGCCTTCGCGCGGCGCGGCTACGAGGAGCCGGTGGACGCGACAGAGCAGGCGCTGGCGGAGATCTGGGCCGAGGTGCTGCGCGTGGAGCGGGTGGGCCGCGGGGACAGCTTCTTCGAGCTGGGCGGGCACTCGCTGCTGGCGGTGCAGGTGATCTCGCGCGTACGGCAGGTGCTGCAGGTGGACGTGGCGCTGGGCGAGCTGTTCACCCGGCCCGTGCTCAGGGACTTCGCGGGCCGGCTGGAGACGGCGGCGCGGGCGGAGCTTCCTCCGATCCAGCCTGCCGACCGGCAGGGGCGGGTGCCGCTGTCGTTCGCCCAGCAGCGGCTCTGGTTCCTGGAGCAGCTGGGGAGTCTGGGCGGCACGTACCACATCCCCATGCGCCTGCGTCTGCGGGGCGGCCTGGACCGCGATGCGCTCGTGCGCGCGCTGGACGGGATCGTGGCCCGCCACGAGGCGCTGCGCACCACCTTCGCGCAGGTGGACGGCGTCCCCGAGCAGCGGATCGCGCCGGCGGACGTCGGATTCTACCTCGTGGAACACGACCTGGGCGGGGAGGCGGACGCGGACGTCGAGCTCCGCCGGCTGGTGGCCGAGGAGGAGGCGGCGCACTTCGACCTGGAGCGGGGGCCGCTCATCCGCGGCCGGCTCATCCGGCTGGCCCCGAACGACCACGTGCTGCTCGCCACCATGCACCACATCGTCAGCGACGGCTGGTCGATGGGGGTGCTCACCGAGGAGCTCTCCAAGCTCTACGCCGCCCACGCCCAGGGCACGGAGGCGCGCCTTCCCGTGCTGCCGGTGCAGTACGCCGACTACGCGGTGTGGCAGCGGCGCTGGGTCGAGAGCGAGGTCCTCCAGGCGCAGGCGGAGTACTGGACCCGGACGCTGGCGGGCGCCCCGGAGCTCCTGGAGCTGCCCACCGACCGCCCGCGGCCGGCGGAGCAGGACCACGCAGGGGCGCGGCTCGGGGTGGAGCTGGACGAGGAGCTCACGGCGGAGCTCAAGGCGCTGTCGCGGCGGCACGGGACGACGCTGTTCATGACGCTCCTGGCCGGGTGGGCGACCGTGCTCTCCCGCCTTTCGGGGCAGGACGACGTGGTGATCGGCACGCCGACGGCGGGGCGCGGGCGGCGGGAGATCGAGGGGCTGATCGGCTTCTTCGTGAACACGCTGGCGCTGCGCGTGGACCTGTCGGGCGCGCCGACGGCGGCGGAGCTGCTGGGGCGGGTGAAGGAGCGGGCGCTCGAAGCGCAGCACCACCAGGACATCCCCTTCGAGCAGGTGGTGGAGCTGGTCGATCCGGCGCGCAGCCTCTCGCACGCCCCGATCTTCCAGGCCACCTTCGCGTGGCAGAACGCGCCCGGGAGCGGCCTGGAGCTTCCCGGACTGGCGCTGGCCCCGCTGGGCCCGACGGGCTCCGCCGCGCAGGTGACGGCGAAGTTCGACCTCTCGCTCGCCCTCTCCGAGCGGGACGGGCGGATCGTGGGCGGGGTGGAGTACGCCACCTCCCTCTTCGAGCG
>DATAAG010000912.1:0-15144 GCA_036260235.1 Longimicrobium sp. | reverse complement strand
GAGCGACGAAGCCGGCAGGCGAAGCGCGGGGTGAAAAGAAAGCAGAGCCGTTACCCCGTCCGGAACCGGGATGACTGTTCCCGGACAGTAAAGCGAACCCTGGAGCTCCTTAGGTAAACGGTATTGCGCGCAGGCGGACTTCGCGAACTTCCGGCGGCGGCTTCAGTCGCTCTGGGCGCGGACGCGGCGATTCCCGGCCGAGATTCGCATCGGGCATGATGCCGCCCGACGGCGGCAGGTGCAAGCACGGCGGGAACCGTGTGCCCGCGGCGCCCGTCGATCACGGCGCTTGTTTCCGAGCGAAGCCGCGCACATCCTGATGCGCAGGGCGGCTGACAGGGCGTTCCCCGCCCTCCAGCGTCCACGTCCGGCCCGCCCTGCGCAGTGCGCGGTCCGTGTCCATCCAATCCGGACGCATTCCTCGAGGTGCGTGGGGATGCCTTCCCGGTGGCGCCTTCGTGGTGAAGGCGGGTCTTCCGTGCCCGCCGCGCCGTCGCCGGAAACGGGGGCTCGCGAATACCCCGGCGCCGACCATGGGGACGCGCACGTTCCCGTCCTTTCCCCCTCCCGAACCGGAGACGACGATGGCCGAAGCGACGAACACCACCACCACCAACCAGAACCCGCCTCAGGAGAGCGACGTTTCCGTGCGCAGCTGGGTGATGGTGGGCCTCACCGCCGTGTTCGTGATCCTGTACGTGGCGGCGCTCCTGGGATGGATCCCTCCGCTCCCCGACAACGCCGTGGTGCTGCGGCTGGAGCCCATCATCGGCGTCATCATCGGCTACTACTTCGGCCGCGTGCCGGGCGAGAAGAACGAGAAGACGCTCAAGGAGGAGGTGAACCGCCAGGCGAACAAGGCGAAGGAGGCGGAGCAGAAGAAGGAGCAGGCCCAGCAGGAGAAGACGAGGGCGGAGCAGAAGGTGAGGGACACGCGCGCCGTGCTCTCCACCGACGCGCCCCTGGCCGACGCCGCCGCGCTGCCGGGCACGGTGCTCCCCGCCGGCAACGCCGCCGCGAGCCGCGAGGCCGCCCAGCAGACGGTCGCCGCCGCGCTCCGGGTGCTCGACGCGTAACGCGGCGAAGACGCGGCGGACAAAAAGACGAAGCCCCCGGCACGGCAAATCGCACCGGGAGGCTTCGTTCCGCTGGCGGGTCCGGATCCACCACGATTCGGCGTCGCCACTTGCGGCGACCGGGATCCTTCTCCTTTCCCCTCGGCCTCTCGCGAGCGCCTCGGGTTCGCCCCATGGCCTGTGGGGCCTTCGGCAGCAGCCAGCGACCTCTGCCGCCCCGCCCTCCGGCGCCGAACCGCCGTCAGGCTGATCCCATGATGCAGCGCGCCCGGACCGGCGTCAAGGGCTTCGTTTTCCCTTCGGACACCCACGCCGCGAAGGCGTTTTCCGCCATCCTGCCGGCGCGGCGCGAGTGGGGCGCGGGTGCCTCGGACCGGGGCTCCGACGCCCCGCCCCGCGAGGCCGGCCAGGAGCGAAAAAGCGTGTATCCATGCGGACATTTCGCGCCGGGATGCATGCTGCCGGATAGGCATGCAAGATGCTGAAACGTGCGGTACAACCGGTCCGATCCCCGTTCCATTCCGGGGCTTCCCCGCCCCGCCGGCGGACCGGAGACGCACGTCCCGCTTCTTCCCGGAACGTCCGGCCGCCCGCGCGGCAATTGCCATAGAGCAGCCCGGCTCCACGCGTTTCTCCCGTTCGTTCCCGGCCGGCACCGACCCACCGGCGGCCCCCGCATCCCCGGGCGCCGGCCCGCTGACCTTCCCCAGCGCAGGTGTTCCCATGCCCTTCGACCCGATCTTCCGCCCGCTCACCTTCCCGAGCGGCCTCACGGTCAAGAACCGCGTCTTCCGCTCCAACATCTCGGGGCGCTTCGACAACTACGACGGCTCCGGGAACCAGGCGCGCATCAACTGGGAGACCAAGTTCGCCCGGGGCGGCGTGGGGGCCATCATCAGCTCCTTCGCGCCGGTGAGCATCCGCGGGCGCATCATCCCCGGCTACGCCACCATCGACGGCGACGACAAGATCCCGTTCTGGCGCGCCGTGGGCGAGTCGGTGCACCGCTACGACTGCCGCTTCATCCTGCAGCTGAGCCACGGCGGCCGGCAGCAGGACGTGGCGGGGGTGGAGAACCAGATGCGGGGCGCGCTGAGCTCCACCGGCGAGATCGAGACCTTCCACGGCCTGGTGGCGAAGGCCATGACGGCCGCCGAGATCCGGCAGACGGTGGAGGACTTCGCGCAGGGGGCGCGGCGGGCGCGCGAGGCGGGGCTGGACGGGGTGGAGCTGCACGGCGCCAACGGCTACCTGATCACCCAGTTCCTCAGCTCCGCCATCAACGACCGCACGGACGAGTACGGCGGCAGCCTGGAGAACCGCGCCCGCTTCGTCATGGAGATCGTCCGCGCCATCCGCCGCGAGGTGGGGCCCGACTTCCACCTGCAGATGAAGATCAGCGCGGTGGACGACGACAACGCGATCTTCCCCTGGCAGAAGCGCGGGAACCGGCTGGAGGACTCCATCCAGGTCTGCAGGTGGCTGGTGCAGGAGGGGGTGCACGCCCTCCACGTCTCCACGGGGAGCATGTTCCCCCACCCGCGCAACCCGATGGGCGGGTTCCCCATCGACGAGGCGGTGCGCTGGTATGACCTGATGCTCTCCAGCGGCGTGCACACCCACCGCAACTACTTCATCTTCCGCAGCAAGCTGCTGCGCCCCGTATTCAAGTACCTGTGGCACCGCACCCAGGAGCCGCCGGAGAAGATCGAGGGAGCCAACCTGGCCCACGCCCGCGCCATCCGCGACGCCGTCCACGCGACGAATCCCGAGATCCCGGTCCTCTGCACCGGCGGCTTCCAGACGGGGTCGGTGATCAGCGAGGCGATCGAGCGGGGCGACTGCGACGCGGTCTCCATCGCCCGGCCGCTGCTGGCCAACAACGACCTGGTGAACGGCTTCTTCGCCCAGGGCCGCGAGGTGCCGCAGGAGAAGCGCTGCACCTACTGCAACCGCTGCCTGATGAACGTGCTGGAGAACCCGATGGGGTGCTATGAGCTTTCGCGCTTCGGCGGCGACTACGACGCCATGATCCGCGAGGTGATGACGGTGTTCGAGCCCAAGCCCTTCCCGCCCGCCGAGGTGATCCCGCTCACGGACCTGCCGCCGCAGGCCGCGCCCGTGGAGGTGCGGCCGTGAGGCCCGGGGACGACCGGCCGCTGCTGACCGCGGTCGAAGAGGCGCGCCGCAGGGTCCGCCGGCGCCGGTGGATGATCGTCCTCGCCGTGCTGGCGGGCGCGTCGATCGCCGGGTACCTCTGGTTCCGGCGCAACGTCGACCGCCCGGTGGACTACGCCGACATCGGGATGCACTTCAAGTACGGGTCCATCGGCAGCGACAACCCGGTGCGGGGGATCCCCATCGCCATCTTCAAGATCCTGCCGAAGGCCTTCCCGCAGCACCTGCCGCCGGGGGCGCCGCGCGACTACACGGCGTTCGGCTTCGTGCAGGAGCCGGGGCAGGAGCTGCCGATCGGCTTCTCCCGGCGCCGCTTCGTGATCGAGCTGGCGGGGCTGAACTGCGCCTCGTGCCACACCTCCACCGTGCGCGAGCGGCCGGACGCGGACCCCGTCGTCTACCTGGGGATGCCGTCGCACACGGTGAACCTGCAGGCGCTCTTCAAGTTCTTCTTCGACTGCGCGGCGGACCAGCGGTTCACCCCGCAGGACCTGATGCTGATCATCGAGGCGGAGACCAGGCTGAACCCGGTGGAGCGCTACCTGATGCGCACGCAGGCCATCCCGCAGATGCGCACGGTGCTGCTGGCCCAGCGCGACCGCCTGGCCTACATGTTCGAGCCCGGGCGCGCGCCCGCCGGCCCGGGACGGGTGGACACCTTCGGGCCGTACAAGGCCATCCAGTACCGCTTTCCCATGACGCACCTGCCCGCGCGCGAGCTGGCGGGCACCAGTGACTTTCCCTCCATCTGGAACCAGGCGCCGCGCGAGGGGCTGCAGCTGCACTGGGACGGCAACAACACCAGCGTGCGCGAGCGCAACTTCAGCGCGGCGTTCGGCGCGGGGGCCACGCCGGCCACCGTCGACATTCCGCGGATGAACCGCATCGCCGACTGGCTGCGCGACTTTCCCGCCCCGCGCTACCCCTTCCCCGTGGACGCGGCGCTGGCCGCGCAGGGCGAGGGCGTCTACCGCCGCGAGTGCTACCAGTGCCACGGGGCCAACGACTTCGGCGCCAACGGCCGCGACCGGCGCGAGACGCAGGTGGGGCGGGTGACGAAGCTGGCGGAGATCGGCACCGATCCGCACCGGCTGTGGAGCTTCACCCCGGAGGTCTCCGTGCACCAAGCCACGCTGATGGCGGGGACGGTGGAGCGGCTGCGCCACTTCCGGGTGACGGACGGCTACGCCAACCTGCCGCTGGACGGCGTGTGGCTGCGCGCGCCCTACCTGCACAACGGCTCCGTCCCCACCCTGTACGACCTGCTGAAGCCGGCGGACCAGCGCCCGCGCGCCTTCTACCGCGGCAACGACGTCTACGACCAGCGGGACGCCGGCTTCGTGCACACGGTGGCGGAGCAGGGCGGCCGGCGCTTCTTCCTCCACCGCACGCACGACGACGGCGGCCGCCCGCTCCCCGCCAACTCCAACCAGGGCCACGAGTACGGCACCGCGCTCAGCGAGGCGGAGAAGCGGCAGCTGGTGGAGTATCTCAAGACGCTGTGAGAGAGGGGACTGGTTACGGGGGACAGGTTACAGCGGACAGCGCTGCGGCCTGGATCGAGATCCACGGCTTCCCATCCATCCAGATGAAGGGCACGAAGATGAAGCGATACGAACGCGCCTTCCGGATCACGGTCTGGACCGGCGTCATCGTGAACCTGGCCCTGGCGGCGGCGGCGCTCGTCGCGCCGGACTGGTTCCTGACGGCGTGGGGATTCGACGTGGCGTACCCCAACCTGTGGCCCCGCTTCGCGGCGTGGCTGGTGATCCTGCTGAGCCTGATGTACATCCCGGGCGCCAACGACATCCACCGCTACCGCGCCAACGCGGTGCTGCAGGTGGTGGCCCGCTTCGGCACCGCGGCCTTCTTCACCGGCGCGGTGCTGGTGCTGGGCTTCTCCACCCGCTTCCTCCTCTTCGGCCTGCTGGACCTGGCGTTCGCCGTGCCCAGCGGAGTCTTCCTCTGGCTGGCGCTGCGCCGGCAAGAGCAGCAGAAGACGCCCATCCAACCCCGCACCCGGGAACCCCAGCATGTCGCCGACGAAGCGCCGGTCGCGCAGACGCTATAAGCTGCTCGCCGTCCTGGTCCTGGTCGCCGCCATCGGCGCCGGGGCGTGGGCGATGCTCTTCCGCACCGTCCCGGTGCGCCACGCCACCCCGGAAGCGGCGTTCAAGCACGGCACCATCGGGGTGGAGGCGGCCCAGGGCATCCCCTACTGGATCTGGGTGGTGCTGCCGCGCGTCTTCCCCGAGCACCTGCCGGGGCCGGGGGGCTACACCTCGCTGGGCTTCACCTGGGAGGACGGCGCGGAGTTCCCGGTGGGGATGAGCAAGACCACCATCGGCTTTCCGCGCATCGGGGCCAACTGCGCCGTCTGCCACACCGCCACCTGGCGCGCAGACGAGGAGTCGCCGCGGCACGTCGTTCCGGGCGGGCCGACCTCGACCTTCAGCACGCAGGCGTACCTGCGCTTCCTGGTGCGCTGCGCGCAGGATCCCCGCTTCACGGCGGAGAACCTGATGCCCGAGATCGAGTACCTGACGAAGCTTTCCGCGAGCGAGAAGGCGCTGTACCGGTCGGTGCTCATCCCGCAGACGCGGGCGGCGCTGCTGGAGCAGGGGCGCTTCTACCAGTGGACGCTGTCGCGGCCGGACTGGGGGCCGGGGCGCGTCGACCCGTTCAACCCGGCCAAGTTCGGCATGCTGCGCCGGCCGGTGGACGGGACCATCGGCAACTCCGACATCATGCCGGTCTGGTCGGTGGACCTGCGCGACGGGGAGAACATGCACTGGGACGGGCTCAACTCCTCCGTCACCGAGGTGACGCTCTCCTCCGCCCTGGGCGACGGCGTGACGCCCAGGACGCTGGATCCCCGGGCGCTCGGGCGGATAGAGCAGTGGATGCGTGCGCTGCGCCCGCCGCGCAACCCCTTCCCCGTCGACCCGGCGCAGGCCGCGCGGGGCGAGCAGGTGTTCGCGGCGAACTGCGCCTCGTGCCACGGCCGTCCGGGCGCCTGGAACCGGCGGCTGGTCCCCCTCGCGCGCCCGGGCGAGGCCGAGGGGCCCGGCCGCATCGGCACGGACCGGCACCGGGCGGAGATGTGGGACTCGGCCTCGGCGGAGACCTACAACCGCTACGGCACCGGCTACGACTGGAAGTTCCGGCGCTTCAAGAACGTGGACGCGTACCTGGCGCCGCCGCTGGACGGCATCTGGCTGCGCGCGCCGTACCTGCACAACGGCTCGGTGCCCACGCTCTGGCACCTGCTGCGGCCGGCGGAGCGCCCGGAGCGCTTCTACCGCGGCTACGACGTGGTCGACCCGGTGCGGGTGGGTTTCCGCTACGACGTGGCGGGGGAGGAGGGGCGCCCCCACTTCCTGTACGACACGCGGCTCCCCGGCAACAGCAACCGCGGCCACGAGTTCGGCGCGTCGCTCCCGGAGGAGGAGAAGGCCGCGCTGCTGGAGTACCTGAAGACGCTGTGAGCGGCGGCTCGAGAAGAACGAAGGACGGATCCGCACGACCGGAGCAACCGACCGCAGCGCGGCAAAGATGGCCTTGCTGCGGTCGTTTGCGTTCAGCACCTTCCGCGGGTCAGCGCCGGCCTGCAGGGCCTGAAAGTAGGTTCAAGAATTCTGGCTCCTCATTGGGGCGCCCCTGACTTCCTGAGAGGGTGTTGCCAAACCGCACCGGAGCCCTGTCTTCCTGAGGGAGGCGCCGCGCCTGCCCTGGCGTTCACACCGCACTCTGGCGCCGACCGAAGGATCTTGCCGGCAGAGCCGAGGGGCTGCCTTCGTACCGCGGGAGCCAGCCCCGGGTGACGGAGAGAAGATCCTTCGGTCGCGCACAAGCGGTTGTGCGTACGCGGGTTCCGTGTGGCGCTCCCTCAGGAAGACAACGCTCGCTCGTGGCGGTTTGGCAACACCCTCTGAGGGAGCGCACACCCGGAACCGCAATCTACACCACCGTTTGCGGCCGACCGAAGGATCTGCTCTCGGCCACGACGGGGCCGGATGCCAGGCTGCGATCCAGGCCCTTCACGATGTGGAGCGAGTGGACGGGTTTATGAAGATTCACGAGAGATCTTCCTTCATCTGCGGGAATTCGGGCGAGCCACCATACCTGGCCGTTGCTGCGCGAGCAGCAGAATGCCTCGCAGCGCGGCCTCGAACCGTAGAGCAAAACAGGACACGCACCTGGATTCCGGGATCGTTTTGCAGCCATTGTCATCCGTCGGCTCCGTTACGATCCTGTCGATGGGACGCGAACGCCCTCGCGTCCGAAACCCCCGCCCCAACGCGGAGAAAACCGATGAAGAAGCTGCGGCTGAACACGGATGCCCTGCGGGTGGAGCCGTTCGAGGTGGAGTCCCGGGAGAGCGAGGCCGGCGGCACCGTGCACGCCAACGACTTCACGGGGCCCAACTGCCCCACCAACCCCGGCTACAGCTGCGGCTACCCCCGCACCTGCGGCGGAACGAGCTGCGACACGGGCTACCCCCTCTGCTACCAGTGCACCGGCATGTGCGCCGCGTGAGAAGGATGGGGAATGCCCCGGCGACAGTTGCACCCGAGGGCTGACTCCGGTCGTCAGCTCGCAGCCGGACCCACGAAGTCCGTAGCGCCGGAGCTACCCTGATGGGGACGTTGGATCACGTTGAGAATGACAGCGCGCCAACCCGGAGGTCCATATGCGCAAGCTCAGGCTGGAAATGGGCGAGCTACAGGTGGAATCGTTTGCCACCGGCTCCGAGATGGAGGTGAGGCGAGGAACGGTGGAGGCGTACAAGCGTCGCGCGGTTAGCAGTCCCACCGCGTGCGGCGGCACCTGTGTCGAACAGACGTGCGCTCCGACGCTGGGCGACACATACTGCGGCACCTGTGAGGAAGATGGATGTGTGGCCGATCCCAAGACCATGGAGGGCTGCCCGACCGAAGATGAGGTGCCGTGATCCCGGCTGCCCTGCGGCCGCTGGACAACGTGTGCCCCGGCGCAGTCACCGGCGGATGAACCGAGCCAGGAGAAACGACCACAGCGCAGCGCAATCAGCCGTGCTGTGGTCGTCGTGTCAGTGCCTCTTGGAACCGGGTTTCGCTACGCTCGCAGCCCTCATCTCATGAACCCGGCCCCAGCGCGGAGAGAAGCCATGAAGCTCCGGCTGAACACCGACGACCTGCGGGTCGAGCCCTTCGAGGTGGAGTCGCGGGAGAGCGAGGCCGGCGGCACGGTGCACGCCAACGACTTCTCGGGACCCAACTGCCCCACCCACCCCGGCTACAGCTGCGGCTACCCCGCACCTGCGGCGGCACCAGCTGCGACATGGGCTATCCGGTCTGCTAACAGTGCACCGGGAGGTGCGCCGCGTAAGCGGCATGGCACCGCGCTCCCGGAGGCGGATACGGCCGTGCTGCTGGAGCGCCTGAAGACGCTGTGATCGCCGGTCCGGTGCATGGAAACGGGCGGCGGCCCCGGGATGGAGCCGCCGCCCGTCTTTCTATGCCCCGGACGTGCTGCCGGAGCGTACCGGTACGATCAGTAGGTGATCGCGGCGTACGCGTTCACGCGGCCGTTCACGCCCATGGTGTTCACCAGGCGCGCACGGGTCTGTGCGGCGGTCTCCAGCGGGCGGTACGCCCGCAGCAGCCCGGCGATCCCCGCGATGATCGCGGTGGACGACGAGGTGCCGCCGCTGGTGGGGACCAGCGTGGACGAGCCGTTCGGCGAACAGAACGAGTAGGCCGACGGGCAGTACGGGTTGGTGGTGTAGCCGCCGGAGAGCGCGGCGAAGTCCTTGTAGACCTGGTGCCCGAAGTTGTTGCCCGACGCGTCCAGCCCCGCCGCGCCGTACACGAAGTTGAACTCCACCGGCTCGCCGCCCGAGGGCTGGTTGGGGTTGCCCGTGGCCGCCACCAAGAAGATGTCGTAGTTGTCGTACGCCGACTTGAGCGCGTTGAATACGCTGCTGCCGAACTGCGTGGTGAAGCTCATCGACAGCACGTCCAGGCGGTTGCGCATCGCCCAGTCGATCCCGCCCACGAAGTCGTCGTCCTCGATGCAATCGGTGCGGGTGTAGCCGCAGCCGCTCCCCGAGACGAAGTCGTTGGAGATGATCTTCATGCTGATGGTGAGCCCGTCGGGCATGATCCCGACGCTCCCCAGGGCGTTGTCGTTCGCGCCCACCAGGCCCGTCATGTAGGTGCCGTGGCCCTGGTCGTCCCAGGGCACGCACGCCCCGTTGTAGACGCTGCACCCCGACAGCTGCGGGTAGTCGTCCGAGAAGCCGCGCTTGTCGATGCCGCTGCTGGGCGTGATCAGCTGGCCGTCGGGGTGCCAGGTGTTGGTGCTGCGCTCGTTGGCGAAGCCGGTGTCCAGGACGCCCACCTTGGCGCCGGCGCCGCGGGTGTAGTCCCAGGCCAGCTGCACGTTGTGGAAGGTGTGCTTGTCGTCCAGCGGGTTGCTCCCCACCGGGGTGCCCGACAGCTCCACGGGGCGCTTCTGGTTGGCCTCCACGTAGTCCACGGCAGGGTGGCGCAGCAGCACGTTCAGCACGGGCACCAGGCGATCCTCGGGGATGCGCACGGCGAAGATCGGCAGCTCGCCCGCCTGGTTGTACGGGGTGACGCCGTGGGCGGCGAGGGCGTTCAGCACGCCGTTGCGCGCCTCGGCACCGGCCTTCGTCATGTCCGCGTTTCCACGCCCGGCGCCGCGCCCGGCGGGGATCCCCACCACCAGGTCGGCCTTGAGCGGCAGGTCCAGGAGCGCCTGCGCGTTCACGCCCGGCGTGGCGGCGTCCTTCAGCACCACCAGCAGCTCGTTCTGGTTGCCGAGCTGGCGCACCCGCTCGGCCAGCGCGGCGGGGTCGGAGGTCACGAGGTCGCCGCCCGCCGCGGCCCGGGCAGACGCCACGGAGTCGGTGGGAAGGATGCCCGGCTCATCGCTGCAGGCCGCGGCCAGCACGAGGGCGAGCGGGGCGAACCGGGCCCAGCGGGCCCGGGTGGAGAGTGTGGAGAACTGCATCTGGGATCCGCTCCGAAAGTACCTGAAAGTGAGATGGTGCGGCCGGGCAGAATCGAGGCCCGGCCGCCACAGGGTCCCCGATCTTAACGAAACGGATGATTATGCGCCAGTGCAAGCACTGTTCTTTTTATGCCTATTTTCTGATACATGCAGACGATGCAGGTCGGCGAACCAAGACCTGACCCCACTGCATGTATCAGTCGTTACCACAAGCCGATTCGCGTTGCGAGCCTCCCCCGATGGAGGCGGCCGGAGCCTGACCTGCAGCGACCTTGAATCAATCCGGTTGGGACGAAATTCATTGTGTGGATCGCCCTCACGCCGAAGGGCTCTTCCTCGCAAAAACCAGGATTTCATCTCCGTGCTGGCGCTCGCCCGTCGGACGCCAGCCCTGGGAGCGGTAGAAGCCATGCGCGCGGACGGCAGGATTGGGGTCTGCCGCCAGCCAGATCCGCGGGCAGCCGCGCCCGCGAAGCCATGGCACCGCCTGCGCGAGCAACCGCGTTCCGATGCCCCTGCCCTCGTACTCGGGGAGCACCGCCAGCACGAGCACTTCCCCGCCGACCTCGTACGCGCTGCAGAAGCCGACCGGCACCGGCCCGTCCACGCACACCCACCCCTTCACCTTCCCCGACCGCAGGTCCGCGGCCGATGAGGCGGGAGTGATGCCGATCGCGGCGAGCCGCTCGCGCGAGACGGGGTTCTCCCGTGTCCGGGCCCGGATGTCGAAGAGGCTTTCGACATCCTCCTCCCGCGTCTCCCGGATCGGCAGTTCGGTCATGGCTGGATCGGTTTGTTACCAGGCTTCGTTACTGGCGACGCAATCGAGCTGAAAACAGAGGCCGCTGAAAGCCAGGTTGCTTTCAGCGGCCTCGGGTTTCGCAGTGCCCCCGGCGTGACTCGAACACGCGACCTGCGGTTTAGGAAACCGTCGCTCTATCCACCTGAGCTACGGGGGCGAACAGCGTAAAATCTAAGGAAATACGCCGGTTGGGTCAACCGGAGCCCGGCTCACCGCCGCTGCGGGTTCCACGCGGGGAAGGCGCCCTCCTGCGCCAGCATGCGCACCCCGGAGCCGTCCAGGCTCATCACCCACACCGCGGAGGGGAGCGTGGCGATGTCGTGGACGCTCCCGCCGCGCACGCGCTCGAACGCCACCGCGCGCCCGGCCCCGCCACAGCGATTGAAATTGAAATCGCCGCAACAAGGACACGCTGTCCGCCTTCGCGGACAAACAACAGGCGAAACTCCGGCGAACCTGCGGTTGCAGTGGTGTCCGCGAAGGCAGGCAGTGTGTAGTCGTTGCGGCGATGCGGCGATTTCAATTCAATCGCCGGTCTGAGGCTTCGTCACGTCGCGTGCAGCCCCAGCGCGACGATGGCACCCGCCAGCTCGCGCGCCGATTCGGGGGAGATGAACGTCGGCGGCGAGGGGACCAGGTGGTAGTCCGGCAAACGCAGGCGCCGCCGCGCCGCGCGGGTGACCAGGACGTTTTCGGAGCGCAGGTCCAGCGGGCCGGCCTCTGCGCCGCCCAGCTGGTCCACCAGCAGGAAGCGGACGCGGTCCCGGTGCGCCGTGACGTCCAGGTACGCCGCGGCGCGGGCGCTGAATCGCGGGTCCACGATCACGGCCGTCACCTCACCCCCGAGAAGGCGCCGGTTCACCTCGGCGGCGAACTGCGGGTTGAGGGTGGCCACGATGCAGGGCTTTCCCGCGGCGGCGGCCGCAGCGCGCCCGGCGGCGGCGTGGAAGACCGTGGTCACCACCAGGTCGGCCGCGGTCAGCGCCGTCCGTGGGATCTCCGGCGCCTCGGCTGACGGGCTCACCAGCACGGGCTGCACGTCCAGCGAAAAGTCCTCCGCCAGCTCGGCGGAGACCGCGACCATGTGATCCTCGTTGGACTCGATGCACGCACAGCGCACCCGCGTGCCGGCGCAGCGGTCCACCAGCGTCCGCAGCTTTCCGCGCGAGATCCGCCGGCTCCACCCCTCCAGCATGACCTCCGTGAGCCAGTGCCCCGTCTCGGACCGGATGGCTGCGCTTCCCTCTCCGGCAAGGTAGACCCCGGCGCCGGGCCGGATCTCCACCAGCCCCTCCGCTTCCAGCACCCGGTACGCGTTCGCGACGGTGCGGTGATCCGCGCCCGTCTCCTTCGCCACCTGCCTGATGCTCGGCAGCGGGTCACCCGGCTTCAGGTGGCCAACGTGAAGCTGGCCAAGAATGAAGTAGCGGAGGTGACGCTCCGTCCGTCTTCCGTTCCTCATGCGCTGCCTTGTCTTTCTCGCCCCACGCATCCGCTGCCCCGGCCGGCACGTAGCGGTCCAGGACCGCCCCGCCGAACCGCTACGAAATACGTGGCAGTCGGGCGTTCGTTTTGCGTCCGCCCCCGCCGCCTGTTTCCGGCGCCACCGGAAGTTCCGCTCCACAACCGCTTCACCCACGGAATTGCTGATGCGCGCGCTCCTGTGCCGGAGTTCGGAATAGTTTATGCAAACCTTGTACATGACCCATTCTCTCGGGCACTCCGTGATCGGCTAGCGCCGGTCACGATGCGCAGGGAATGAAGATCCGGTCGGGCGGCGCGCACCGGAGCGCTTTTGACGATGCGGCGCTGCTCCCCCGGTCCGGGCAGCACGACGTGGGGTACGGGCAGCTCGAATAGGACCAAAAGCGGGAAGAATCCTGCACGGCACGTCGTGATAGGGAGGCATGATGGGTTCAGCGCCGTCGCCCGGCAGACCGGCCGGCGGGCTCACCGGAGGGGTGTCGGGCACGCGGCCCCTCGGGCGGGGGCGCAGGGAACGGCTTCGCTAGCCAACACCGTTCCCGCAACAATGGGCTAGCAGGAACAGAGGGGAGGGACGGGACATGGCCAAGCAGGAACCGGAACGGAACGGCACCATGGTGATCGCCGGGGCGGGCGAGCTGATGAGTCCGCCCACGCGGCGCAGCTTTCTGCGAACGCTGCTGGCGGGGGGAACGGTGGTGATGCTGCCCACCGTGTTCACCGCGTGCGACGGCGACGGCGACGACAACCCGCTCGGGCCCACCCCCGATCCCGTGACGGGGCTGGCGTTCGACCTGCGCACCGACGTGGGGATCTTTCAGCTGGTGCACACGCTGGAGCAGCTGGAGGGCGCGTTCTACACGGCCGTGGTGGCGAGCGACGCGTTCGACCGCTTCAGCGCCGCGGAGCGCGAGCTGTTCGTGGATCTGCGCAACACCGAGGTGATCCACCGCGAGTTCCTGCGCACCGCGCTGGGCTCGGCGGCGGTGCCCGACATCCGCGGCTCCATCAACCGCGCCACCCTGGAGTCCATCCTCTCCAGCCGCGAGAACATCGTGAACACGGCGCGCCTCTTCGAGCACATCGGCGTGGCGGGGCTGAACGGGGCCGGAAAGTACCTGCAGGACGCCCGCAACCTGCTCCTGGCGGGCAAGTTCGCCTCGGTGGAGGCGCGGCACGCGGCCGCGCTGCGCGACATCGCGCCGCCTGATGGGGTGAACGCCAACACCGCCTTCGCCGGCGACGACATCATCGACGGCAATGGGCGCGACGTGAAGCTGGAGGCGGGGGCCGTGCTCGCCCGGGTGGCGGCCACCGGCATCCTGCGGGCGAACACGCTGGCCAACCCGCCCATCACCGCCGCGCCGACCGCCGCGCAGGGGCAGCCGACGGCGGACTTCTTCCCCGCCAACCCGTGAGTCCAGGAGATCGAGTGATGGACAATCAGCAGCAGCCGATCCTGGACGGGATCGACCCCGAGATCATGGACCGCCTGGTCACCCGGCGCGACGCGCTCCGCGCGGGGGGTTCCAGGCTGGCGGCCGCGCTGGCGCTTGGCTCGGTGCCGGTGGCGCTCGCGGCGCTGGCCAGGGAAACGTTCGCGCAGACGCCGGCCGACGTGCTGGACGTGCTCCGGTTCGCCTTCATCCTGGAGAACCTGGAGAACGAGTTCTACAGGGCCGTGCTGGGCACCAGCGCGGTGGCGGCGCAGAACAACGCCTTCAACGCGGTGCGCGCGCAGATCCCCGACGCGGCGCGGCAGGCGCTGCAGCAGATCCAGAAGCACGAGCAGCAGCACGTGGATTTCCTGAAGCAGGCGATCCCGGCGTTCGGCGGCACGGTGGTGACCATCACCGCCAGCGACTTCGACTTCACCGGCGGCAACGGGAGCGGCACCGGCCCCTTCGCGCGGGCCACCGCCGAGCTGGACTTCCTCCTCCTGGCCACCCAGGCGTTCGAGGACACGGGCGTGCGGGCATACAAGGGACAGGCGGGGCGCCTGCTCATCCCCGGCAACGCCGCGGCGGACGCCGCGCTGGAGAGCGCGCTCCGCATCCACTCGGTCGAGGCGCGGCACGCCGCCAAGATCCGCCGCATCCGCCGCGCGCGGAACCCCAACGACACCGCGCTCCGCTGGAGCGGCTACGTGCGCGGCGGCGGCCTGGCGGCGGCGGGCGCGAGCAACGTCAACAATCCACCGGCGGAGGTGGTCGCCGCGCTCAACCTGATCTACGGCGGCGGCAGCGGCCCCGTCTCGTACAGCGAGGCCAACACGGGGCACGTGGTGTTCAACGGCACCGCGGCGGTCACCATCGACGCGGCCACGCTGACCGGGCTGGACGTGATCGACGCCTCCGAGCGCACCGCCGCGGCCACGCAGGCGTTCGACGAGGCGCTGACCAAGGAGGAAGTGATCGCCATCGTGCGGGACTTCATCAAGGACGACCCCGCGCGGGGCCTGCCGTAAGCGCCGCGCGATCGAGGCTCGGAGGCGGGTGGAAGGCCCACGGCCAGCGACTGAAGTCGCCGCAACAGGGACGCGCTGTCCGCCTTCGCGGACAAACAAACCTGCAGTTGCAGTGG
>DATAAG010000911.1:0-1809 GCA_036260235.1 Longimicrobium sp. | reverse complement strand
GAGCGACGAAGCCGGCAGGCGAAGCGCGGGGTGAAAAGAAAGCAGAGCCGTTACCCCGTCCGGAACCGGGATGACTGTTCCCGGACAGTAAAGCGAACCCTGGAGCTCCTTAGGTAAACGGTATTGCGCGCAGGCGGACTTTGCCTTTCCAGCGGCGACTTCAGTCGCTCCGGCGCGGGCGCGGCGATTCCCGGTTTTCGATTCGCAAGGGGCATCAACCGCCGGGGGCTGGGGCCTGCGACCTGGCGAGCACCCACCAGGTGTTCTCCCCCTCTTCCCTACCCACCCCACCAGCGTTCCATGAAGCTCCCGCTCGACCGCTCGCTCAAGCTCCTGTGGTTCGCCGTCGGCGTGCTGCTGCTGCTGTTCCTGGCGGGCGCGGGCGTGATGATCCTGTCCCAGGTCATCGGCAACGCCCGCGCGGGGCGTGAGGCGTCGCGCGTGGCGAGCGACTCGCCCACCGCGGGCGAGCCGCCGCCGATCGCCGTACGCTACGCCCTGCCGCGCCCGATCCGCGGGACGGAGACGCGCATCGTGACGGTGAATCACGGGCCGGGCTACGGCGCCACCTCGTCCGGCGACTCGTACTCCCGCCGCGACCGCAGCGGCATGGAGGTGAACGCGATGTTCGTCGATGCCGGGGGCGTGCGCCTGCTGCTGGACCGGCCGGCGTACATTCGCGAAGTTTCGTATCCCGCGCCCGACCAGTCCGATGGCGGCGGCGAGGCGGAAGAGGCGCCGCGGGAGTGGATCTCGTACGTGCTGGCGCTGGACGACGGCAACGGCGACGGGCGGCTGGACTACCGTGATGCCGTGGCGCTGTACGTGACGGACCTGCAGGGCCGCAGCCTGCGCCCCGTGATCAGGCCTCCGTTTCGCTACCAGTCGCACGAGGCGTTCGGCCCGGGGCGCATCCTGGTGTACGCGCTGGAGCCGCCGCGCGGGGAAGCCGTGCCGGAGGAGCGGATGCGGCAGCGCGCGTTCCTGTACGACGTGCGCACCAGCCATCTCACCGCCTGGGCCGCAATGGACTCCGCCGCGGAGCAGGCGGGGCGCATTCTCGCCCGCTGACCGTTCATCCCGACACCGAGACAGAACAGGAGGAAGATGGCACGCGCGATCTGGAACGGCGCCGTGATCGCCGAAAGCGACCGCTACGAGATGGTGGAGGGCAACGTCTACTTTCCGCCGGACGCGGTGAAGCGCGAGCACCTGCGCGAAAGCGCCACGCACACCGTCTGCGGCTGGAAGGGCACCGCCAGCTACTACGACGTGGTGGTGGATGGACAGGCGAACCCCGACGCCGCCTGGTACTATCCCGAGCCGATGGACGCCGCCGCCAGCATCCGGGGCCACGTGGCGTTCTGGAAGGGCGTGGAGGTGGAGCGGTAGGAAGAGTGCGTGAGTGCGTTGGTCGTTCCCGCCGAACGCCAGTTGGCAGCGTCCTCCGCGCAGTTGAACCCCCGCGCGGTTTTGCGGGGCTTTCCGCGTCTGCTGCGGCGGGTTCACTCGATCAGGGCGACGCGGAAACAAAGGTTTGCTTGCCGGTGGTCGGTCGGGGAGCAATCGTCTTCAGACCGTATTTGCATGTGGGTGAGCTCACCCTGCTCGTCCCACACACCTCCGACAAGAGGACGTGCCATGAAGATCAGAACGGGGATCAAGGCCGGACCCGACATCAGCAACGGCCCCTGAGCGGCAGGCACCCAGCGAAGGCCTGCATCGCTTCGACGGAGCGGTGCCGGCTTCCGCGTCCCGGCGCGGGCTGGGGGAAAACAGGACGGGCGCACGCGGAGGTTCGCGTGCGCC
>DATAAG010000910.1:0-10306 GCA_036260235.1 Longimicrobium sp. | reverse complement strand
GCAGGGCGCCTTTGTGCCGGCGCCGCTGGCCGGCCGGGGCTGCACGCGCCCCTACGCCGGACCACCTCCCACTGGGTTTCCGAAATCCGAATCCAGACTACCGCACCACGTACCGCTGCACGGATACGTCGCTTCCACGCTCCCGCGCCGCGGGGCGGGGTAGACGGACCCGGCGAGGATCGATGACGGCCTGCGCTCCGCCGCCGCGGCGCACGGCGCGGCCACGCCTCGCATTTGCTGCGAGGGCGCCAGCGTACGCTTGCGGGTGGACAGGGTCTGCGCGTGCATCGTTCGGTCTGCGGTCGATTCGCTGGTACGGGTGCCCCGGGGGGCGGAAAACAAAAAGGGAGCCGCGATCCTCCGGCCTTCCTGAGAAGGCCCGGCGGGCCCCAGACCTGCTGGTCTGCGATGGCCTGCCGTGAGGGACGCGACTCCCGATGGCCGCCAGTCTAACGGGGCGGCTCCGGGCTGTCAAGGGGTGCGTCGCGGGAATAGTTTCGCTCTTTCGATCGGCGGATCACCGTTCGGCGCCCCGTCATCCGCCCCGCGATCCGTCATTCCGGGTCTGGCAAAACGAATGATTGCAACAGCTTCGGGTGTCCCCTCCAGGCGGCTTCGCCGATGAACGAGCACGACGCGCTCCGCCTGCTGCGCGCGGCCGTTCCCGATGCGGAGGGGCAGGCGTGGGCGGACCTGGGCGCCGGCACCGGGCTCTTCACGCGCGCGCTTGCCTCGATGGTCGGCGCGTCGGGGCACGTCCACGCGGTCGATGCGGACGCCTCGTCGCTCCGGGTGCTGCGCGCGTGGATCGCCTCCGCCGGCGCGGCGAACGTGACCGTTGCGCAGGCGGACGTGTCCCGCCCGCTCGCGCTGCCGCCGCTGGACGGCGTGCTGATGGCGAACGTGCTGCACTTCATCCCCGATCAGCCGGCCGTCCTCTCCCTCGCGGCCTCGTACCTGCGCCCCGGCGGGCACCTCGTGCTGATCGAGTACGAGGGCCGCCGCCCCAGCCGCTGGGTGCCGCACCCCGTCTCCATCGCCCGCTTCCGCGAGCTCGCGCCCGACGCCGGCCTCGCCGCGCCCGTGGTGGTGGCCATGCGCCCCTCCGCGTTCGGCGGCGACCTCTACGTCGCCCGCGCCGAGCGGCGCGGCTGACGGCGAGGACAGCGTTTGCCGATCGTGCCGTCGCGCGCACCGCGTCCGGGACGGATGATGCCGATTTCGATTCTGATCGGGTGACCTGCCGTCCGCCGGCCGGAGGGAACAATGCCGATTGCGATTCCGATCCGGTAAACGTGCCGTCCGCCCGTGGGAGCGAACGATGCCGGTTGCGATTCCGATCCGGCGACGCGCCGTCCGCCCGCGGGAGCGAAGTGATGCCGATTGCGATTCCGATCCGGTAACCGCGCTGTCCGCCCGCGGGAGCGAATGAATTCGCCGCTGGAAATTCGCGAAGTCCGCCTGCGCGGACTGGTACCGCGAGCTCTTCGTGTGGATCAGGCTGCCCGGCATCCGCCGGGCATCACTCCTTCAATGTTCTTGCGCCGCGCGAGGAAACCCATCTACTTGGTCGACACTCCACTTCAGCGGCAACAGGTGACCATGGGTGCTGCCGGGACGGACGCATCGAGCGAGCGCATCACGTGGATCCGGGGCGAGGAACGCCCGGGGCCGCGCCAGGTGATCGGCGTGCTGGAGCTGCGCGCCGACGGCCGGTGCCGCGCGGCCTTCGCGGAGCGCACGCAGGTGGACGGCCGCTGCCACGTGCTGCTGGCCCGCCAGGCCTGGGGCGGCAAGGACAGCCTGGAGACGCGCTGGTGGAGCCTGGTGCTGGACCGCGGCCACAAGGTGGACACCATCCGCAACGGCTCCTGCAGCGACCCGCTGCTCAAGCAGGACGTCCCGCGCATCGTGCAGGCGCTGGAAGAGCTGGACCTGCTCACCGAACACACCATGATCGCCGTGGACGACGGCCCCTCTGTCTTTCCGCGGCTTCGGCGCAGGGCGGGCTCGCCGGCTGCCTGAACGCCGGTCCGTTGCTCGGCCGGGATTCTGCTTTCGAGACTCACGACCACACGCCGGGAAGCTGATGTGCAATGCGTGGGTGCTCGCGGTTCTGTGGATGCTCGGCGCATCCGGCTGCGCGGCGCAGGATCCACCCGTCACGCCCACTCCTCCGCGCGGCAGGACGGGGGTTCTGCCGGACACGGCGGTCTTTACGCTTCAGCGCCGGCTTCCGCGGGACTCCGTCGTCCTGCACCGCGGCGGCGCGACCATCGTGCTCTCGATGCGTGGCGTGGAAGCGTACCATGCCCAGCAGGATTCCTTTCGGGGCACGCGCCCGCCCGCGTCCGACGTGGCGCAGTTCCGTGAGGAGATTCGGCGGGAGTACCAGCGGGCGGGATGGGTGCGGCTGGGCGAAGGGATGCTCCCTGACCTGATGGCGGCCCGGCTGATGGAGCAGGGGCGCGCGGCGGTGCGGTTCGGGCCGCGCGGGCGGCTACTTCCGTGGGTGCGGGGAATTTTGGAGGTACGGGGCTCGGCCGGTTACCGCGTGTTCCACGCACCGGACGGCACTCCGTTCCTGCGCGTCCATGAGTGGACGGTCGTCTCGCACCAGCCCGGCGGCACGCGCGGCGCACGCCAAGGTTGACGGGAGGGCGCCTCCGTCGTCAGGTTGCAGGTACGCGAGGGCCGCGCGATCTGCGCCGGCCGTCCCCCTGGCACGGTCCTGGCTGCCGAGCGCGCGGGCAAGCGCCGTACGCGCAATCGGTTGCATCACCCGGAGGCAGCATGCTCATGCGGAACAGATGGTTGATGACGGCGGCCGCCACGCTGATGGTGGCCGCTCCCGAGGCGGCGCACGCGCAGCCGGCTCCCCGCGACACGGGGCTCATCCTGGGCTCCATCGACGCGGCGATCCGGCAGCCGGTGCGCCGCATGCAGAACCTGTCCCTCATCGTGGACCTTTCCGACCGCAAGCTGTACCTGATGAGCGGCGAGGAGGTGGTGAAGGACTACCTGGTCTCCGTGGGCGAAGAGGGGTACGACACCCCGGCCGGGACGTTCCGCATCCAGCGGATGATCTGGAACCCCAGCTGGACGCCGCCGCCCAGCGCCTGGGCGCGCGACAAGAAGCCGGAGCCGCCCGGCTCGCCGGGGAACCCTATGGGGCGCGTGAAGATGTTCTTTCGCGAGCCGGACTACTACATCCACGGCACCGGCCACGCCGCGTCGCTGGGGCGGGCGTGGTCGCACGGGTGCATCCGCATGCGCAACATCGACGTGGTGGAGCTGGCGCGCATCCTGATGATCAACGCGGGTGCGGAGCGGGACCAGGACTGGTACCAGGAGACCATCGCCAACGCCACCACCTCGCGCGAGGTCACGCTGCCACGCCCCGTTCCGGTGCGCGTGCGCGCGTAGGTTCCGGATTCCGCGAGCGATGAAAGGAGGCCCGCCGGTACCTGCCGGCGGGTCTCTTCGTGCATGGTAGCCCCATCTGCCGGACGCGCGCATTGAACTGCGAAAGGGTACAGAGGGACAGAGAACAGCCAGAGGAACAGAGGACGAAGGACATCTGCTCCCTGTTCCTCTGGCTTTTCTCTGTTCCTCTGTATCTCCCGATCAGTTCAACTCCCCGGACGCAGGCGGCGGTGCTGGGGGTAGGGGTAGAAGTCGGGGATCTCGCCCGTTTCCTGGCGGCGCTGCATGTCGCGCCAGAAGTCCACGGTCAGCAGGTCGCCGTGCTCGCGGAGGAAGTTCTCCCGCAGGGGGCCCGCGGGGACCAGGAAGGGGAGCCACTGCTCCGGAAAGACGTCCCGCTCGTCCACGGAAAAGAACGGCTCCGCGCTCATCTCGTCCTCGTCGTTGCGCGCCTTCGGCAGCGCGCGGAAGCGGACCTCGGTGAGCAGCGCCAGCTCGTCGTAGTCGTAGAAGATCACCCGCCCGTGCCGCGACACGCCGAAGTTCTTCAGCAGCAGGTCGCCGGGAAAGATGTTGGCGCAGGCCAGGTCGCGGATGGCGTTGCCGTACTCGATCACCGCCGCCTCCGCCGCGTCCGGATCGGACTCGCGCAGGTACAGGTCCAGCGGGCGCAGGCGGCGCTCGGTGTACAGGTGCCGGATGACGACGCGGTCGCCGTCCTCCACCACCGACGAGCCCGCCTGGGTCAGCAGCTCGTCCAGGATCCCGGGGTCGAAGCGGTCGCGGGGAAACTGCAGGTGCTCGAACTCCTGCGCGTCCGCCAGCCGCCCCACGCGGTCGCGCGCGAACACCAGCCGGTACTTCTCCATCACCTGCTCGCGGCTCACGTCCTTCGGCGCGCCGAACCGGTCGCGGATCACCTTGAACACCACGTTGTGCCCGGGGAGGGTGAAGACGATCATCACCAGCCCCTTCACGCCTTCCGCGCGCTCGAAGCGGGCGTCGGGCGCGGCCAGGCGCTCCACGAGCTCGCGGTACAGCTCCGTCTTGCCGTGGCGGTTGTGGCCGATGGAGGTGTAGAGCTCATGCAGCGGCTTGGCCGGCATGAGCGTGCGCAGGAAGGCCACGGTGTCGCGCGGGCGGGCCGTGTCGGCGTGGAAGTACGAGCGCGCGAAGCTGAAGACGCGGTGCACCTCGTCCGGGTCCGTGAGCACGGCGTCCGCGCGCACGCCCTCCGGCGGGTGCACCAGCGGCACCAGCAGCGGCCGCACCTGGTCGGACTCCAGCCGCACCCGCGCCACCACGTACGCGGCCTTGTTGCGGTAGAAGAGGAAGGGGAGCGCCTCCGCCGCGCGCACCTCCGCGGCCTCCTCCCCGAGCTGCGCCCGCGCCGCGTCCGCGCAGAGGGCGGCGTCGCCCCCGGCATCCGCGAAGGCGTCGGACAGGCCCGTCGCGCGGAAGAGGGCCAGGAAGAGCGCGGGATCCATCCCGCCGGCCTGGATGACCCGGTGCAGCGGGCCGTCGCGGCTCTCGCGGCGCCGGTCGAGGGGCCCGGCGGTGAACTCCGTGCGCGCGTCCACGCCGTGCGTCCCCAGCACCCGCCGCACCACGGAGTTGAAGAACGTCCCCGCCACCTCCGCGTCGCGCCGGGGCCACGCCAGCCGCTGGAAGCGCGTCTTGATCTCTGCGTCCCCCTCGCCCCGCGGCGGCGCGATGCGGCCCTGGAGCCGCTGCACGGCGCGCTCGATGGCGGCGGGGTAGAGCGTGAGCCGCTCCGCCGCGTCGCGCTGCCCGTCCTGCCACTCGCGCCGCAGAAAGCGGCCGCGCGCGCGGCGCGTGACGGCCAGGAACTCCTCCAGCCACGCCTCGTACGCGGCCAGGATCTCGTCCGCGGCATCGGTGGACGGGATGGAGCGGGGCGGATCGGCGGTCGGAGAGGGCGCGGCGGAGACGGGCTGCATCAGGGCACGGAAACGGGGTGGATGATGGCGATCATCCACCCCGGAGCAGGAACGGCGCCAGCAGGGGCCCCTTCCCGCGGCCCCTCCCCGCTCGTTCTTCACGGAGAGGGGGACGGCGGTCCGGGTGTGACGACGGGGCTCTGCGCGAGCCGCCGCGCCCCCTCCGGGCTCGCATTACTCGCCCACCTCCCCCAAAAACCCCTGGGGGAGGTTGATGACACCGACAGATCAGACGCTTCGACTGGCATCTCACCCGGGGCTTCGTTCGCCCCGTCACGCGTCGGGGTTCGGCGATCGGGTCAGCACCAGCGGAAGCTGCAGTCCATCGTGCAGTCCATGTAGCACGTCCGCCAGTTCTGGCACGTCTCGACATACTGGCAGGAGTAGGCTTCCCACGTCTCGTAATGCGAGCCCTCCTGCCCCCGGACCGTGCCGCGCACGTCCGCCGCCGGCTTCTCCACGGCGAACGACTCCACCGCCAGGTTCTCGAGGGTGAGCTTGAGCTTGCCCATGTGCGCCGCCTTGTTCAGGTGGAAAGGGAAAAAGGACGACGTCAAGAGGTAGCGGCGAACCCCCGCAGGGTCAAGCCGCGCAGCGTCCAGGTACGACAGGGGATCCGCGCATCGCAACGTCCGCCGAACCGGTTTGTCACACGGCGTCATCGTTTCGTCATCCACAGCCATCGCGGGGCGGGGAAGGGGCGCGTAGAATGTTTGCGCGGCGCGTCCAATCCGGCGCCCCGCCGCGCGTTCCGGACGACTCCGCCCACGGCTCCCGACCCGGCTGACCGAAAGACCATCGCTTGAGCTCGCAAGACCCCCGGCCCGCCGCGCCCGCGCCGGAGCCGACCCTTTCCGTCGCGCCCGCCGACGCACCGCCTCCGCCGGCCGCACCCGCCGTCGCCGCCGCGCCGCCGTCCCCGGCCGCGCCGCGCGGCCGCACCGGCGCACTGCTGGCGGCCTACACCGCCGCGGTGTTCCTCAGCGCGTTCCTGCTGTTCCTGGTGCAGCCCATGTTCGGCAAGATGGTGCTGCCGCTGCTGGGCGGGTCGCCGGCGGTGTGGAACACCTGCATGCTCTTCTTCCAGGCGGCGCTGCTGGGCGGCTACCTGTACGCGCACCTCACCACCTCGCACCTCACCGTGCGGCGGCAGGCGATGGTGCACCTGGCGGCGCTGGCGCTGGCGGCCATCGCACTCCCCGTCTCCGTGCGCGGCGCGGTGCCCGAAGGGGGCGAGGCGCCCATCCCCTGGCTGCTGGGGCTGATGGCGCTCACCGTGGGCGCGCCCTTCCTGGTGCTGAGCGGCACGGGGCCCATCCTGCAGCGCTGGTTCTCGCGCAGCGGCCACGCGCAGGCCGCCGATCCCTACCAGCTCTACGCCGCCAGCAACCTGGGGAGCGCGCTGGCGCTGCTGGCGTACCCGGCGCTGATGGAGCCGCGGATGCGCCTGGCCGGGCAGAGCGGCACCTGGACCGCCGGCTACGTGCTGCTGGCCCTGCTGATCGCCGGATGCGCAGCGCTGGTCTGGCGGACGGCGGATGCGCGGCCCGCGGGGGAGCCGGCGGGTGAATCCATCGGCGCGGAGGAGGTGGCGCCGGAGCGGATCGCGGGGCGGGAGCGGCTCGTCTGGCTGGGGCTGGCGTTCGTGCCCAGCAGCCTGCTGCTGGGGCTGACGACGTTCATCACCACGGACCTGAGCCCGGCGCCGCTGCTGTGGGTGCTGCCGCTCGCCCTGTACCTGCTGAGCTTCACCTTCGTCTTCGCGCGGCGGCCGCCCATTCCGCACGCGTGGATGGTGGCCATCCACCCCTCCGCCATCGCCCTGTCGGTGCTGCTGCTGGCCACGGGGTACGTGCAGACGCCGGCCATCTCCGTCCCGCTGCACCTGCTGGCGCTCTTCGTCATCGCCATGACGGCGCACGGGGAGCTGGCGCGGCGGCGGCCGCATCCGCGGCACCTGACGGAGTTCTACCTGTGGATCAGCGTGGGCGGCGTGCTGGGCGGCGTGTTCAACGCGCTGGTGGCCCCGTCGATCTTCGACCACATCTGGGAATACCCCATCGTCCTCACCCTGGCCTGCCTGGCGCGGCCGTGGCCGGAGGAGCGGCTGGGGTGGAAGCGGCACCTGAACTTCGCGCTGCGGGCGGCGGCGTTCGTCTGGGCGCTGATGTTCCTGGCGAACCAGCCCGACATGTCCACCACGGTGTTCATCGTGATCGGTGCGGTGCTGGTGAACCTGCTGAACGTCGGCCTCGGCAGCGCGCCGGTGTGGCTGGCGGCGTGCATCGGCACGGTGCTGCTGGCGCGGTCGATGGAGACGCTGAACGAGCCGGGCGTGCTGCTGGCGGAGCGCACCTTCTTCGGGCGGTACAAGGTGATGCACTACCAGTTCGGCGGCGGGTTCCACGTGCTGCGGCACGGCAGCACGCTGCACGGCGCGCAGAGCCTGGAGTCGTGGCGCCGGCGCGAGCCGCTGACGTACTACCTGCTGCACGGGCCGCTGGGGAAGATCTTCAGCGCCACGGCGGAGAAGGCGGGGGAGCGGCGGGTGGCGGTGGTCGGCCTGGGGACGGGGACCAGCTCCGCCTACGCGCGCCCCGGCGAGGAGTGGACGTTCTACGAGATCGATCCGGGGATCGTGCGCATCGCCCGCGACACGGCGTACTTCACTTACCTGGCGGATTCGCCCGCCCGGACGCGGGTGGTGCTGGGGGACGCGCGGCTGTCGCTGGCGCGGGAGACGGACCGGCAGTTCGACCTGATCCTGCTGGACGCGTTCAGCTCCGACGCCATCCCGGTGCACCTGATGACGCGCGAGGCGCTGCGCACGTACCTGGACCGGCTGGCGCCGGGCGGGCTGGTGGTGTTTCACGTGAGCAACCGCTACCTGGACCTGGAGCCGGTGGTGGCGGCGCTGGCGAAGGAGGCGGGGCTGGTGGCGCGCGTGGGGACAGGCCCGCGCGACCGGCGCACGTACGAGAGCAGCGCCACCTGGATCGCGCTGGGGCGCACGGAGGCGGACCTGGGCCCGCTGATGGCCGACTCCTACTTCTGGACCCCCCGCCTGCGCGAGGACGTGAAGCCCTGGACCGACGACTACTCCAGCCTGCTCACCGTCTTCGACTGGTAGGGAGAAAAGCACTCACGCAGAGCAGCGGAGAGGCAGAGAAGCAGAGGAACGGCGATGTGCCCTCTGTTTCTCTGCCTCTCTGCTGCTCTGCGTGAGTGCAGTTGTTTTTTTCTAGGAAAGCAAAAGTGACCGAAGTAAACTAGACATCGAGTTCCTGAAGCGTTCTCCCCGGCAGGAGGAATCGATGGCTCGACGTCGCGCCCGTCCTGATCCTACCTTGGAGCAGTCGCTGGAGCCGGCATGCACCGCGTGTCCGTCCTGCGGCCGAGCGATGTGGGCTGCCTGGACCAATCGCCGTACCCTTGTCACGTTGACCGGCCTGCTGCGGCTGCACCTGTCGATCCGGCGTTGCCCGCACGCGGACTGTCCGCGCTATCGCCGTCCCTACCGCCCTGAGGCCGAGGGCGCACTGGCGCTGCCGCACCACGAGTTCGGCCTCGACGTGATCGCACTGATCGGCGCGCTGCGCTATGTGCAGCACCAGAGCGTGCCCGAGATGCACCGCACGTTGCGCGAGCGCGGCGTCGATATCGCCGAGCGCAACGTCACCTACCTGCTGGAGCGCTACGACGAGTTGCTCGCCCTCTCGCTCTCGGACCCTGATCGCCTGCGGGAGATCACCGCGCGCGAAGGACGCGTGATCCTGGCGCTGGACGGGCTGCAGCCCGACGTGGGGCACGAGGTGTTGTGGGTGCTGCGCGACTGCCTTTCGGGCGAGGTGCTGCTCGCGAAGAGCCTACTTTCGGCCACGGCCGAGGACCTTGGCGCGCTGCTGCGCAGTGTGGCCGACGTGCTTCCCGTCCCCATCGTGGCCGTGGTGTCGGACGGGCAGCTGTCCATCCGGCGGGCGGTCGAGCGGGCGCTTCCGGACGTGCCGCACCAGCTCTGCCACTTCCATTACCTGCGCGAGGCGGCGCTGCCGATCTACGAGGCGGACCGGCACGCCAAGAAGGAGTTAAAGAAGCGCGTGCGCGGCATCCGCGTGCTGGAGCGGCAGGTGGAGCCGCGCAGCGACGCGGAGGCCGAGGTGGTGCGCGGCTACTGCGCGGCGGTGCGCAGCGCGCTCACCGACGACGGTCCCCCGCCGCTCAGTGCCTCGGGACTGCAACTGCACGAGCGGCTCTCGCAGATCCGGGACAGCTTGGAGAGGGTCGAGAAAAGGGGGCTCTGCCCAAGCCGCTGGCCAGGCTGAAGGCCCTCCTCGGCAAGGGGCTCGACCAGACGCACGACCTCTGGCCGGACGTACGCGTGGCCTTTGCCTGGGTTCATACCGCCGCCCGGATCCTGAACAACGAAGAGACGCTGAGCGCCCCGGAGGTCCAGCGCCGGCTTCAGGCCCTGCTCGACGTCATGGCGCGCGACCGGGATCAGGCGGGCGCGCTGGCGAGCGCGATCGACCACTTCCTGAAGGTGAGCCGGAGTTACTGGCCGGGGCTCTTCCACTGCTACAGCGTGGCGGGGGTGCCGCGCACCAACAACGACTTGGAGCAGTTCTTCGGATCGAGCCGCCACCATGAGCGCCGGGCCACGGGGCGCAAGGGTGCCTCTCCAGGGCTGGTCCTGCGTGGCTCGGTGCGCTTGGTGGCCGGCGCAGCCACACGCCTGCGCAACCGTTCCGGAGCGGAACTGCAGCCGCGCGATCCCGCGCGCTGGAGGCAACTGCGCGAGCAACTCGAAGCGCGCCGCCACGTGCGACGCCGGGGACTGCGCTTCCGCCGCGATCCCAAAACGTATCTCAGCGACCTTGACGAACAGCTACGCAAGCTAGGTTTGCCGTCCTAGTTTTTTT
>DATAAG010000909.1:0-4510 GCA_036260235.1 Longimicrobium sp. | reverse complement strand
CAGCTTCGACGTCAGCGTGGCGGAGATCTTCGGGACCCTGTGCTGGGGCGGAACGCTGGTGCTGGTGGAGAACGCGCTGGCCCTGCCGTCCGTGGCGGACCAGGGCATCCGCTACGCCAGCATGGTGCCCACGGCCGCGGCGGAGCTGCTGCGCTCGGGCGGAATTCCCGCCAGCGTGCGGACGCTGAACCTGGGCGGCGAGGCGCTGCCGAACGAGCTGGCCCAGGCGCTGTACGCGCTGGGGACCGTGCACCGGGTGGGCAACCTGTACGGGCCCACCGAAGACACCACCTACTCGGCGTATTCCCTCGCCGGCAGGGGCGCGGACCGCGTCCTCATCGGCCGGCCCGTCGCGAACACGCGGGCGTACGTGCTGGACGACGGGCTGCGCCCGGTGCCGGTGGGCGTCGCCGGCGAGCTGTACCTGGCGGGCGGCGGGCTTGCGCGCGGGTACGCGGCGCGGCCGGAGCTGACGGCGGAACGCTTTCTCCCCGATCCCTTCGGCGAGCCCGGGTCGCGGATGTACCGGGTGATGGACCGGGTGCGCTGGACGGCGGTCGGCGAGCTGGAGTACTTCGGCCGCACCGACTTCCAGGTGAAGGTGCGCGGCTTCCGCATCGAGCCGGGCGAGATCGAGGCTGCCCTGCGCGGGCACCCGTCCGTCCGCGACGCCGTGGTGGTGGTGCGCGAGGACGCGCCCGGCGACCGGCGGCTGGTGGCGTACGTGGTGGCGGACGAGGGCGCGCGGGCGCCGGACGCGGCGGAGCTGCGGGCGCACGCCCGGGTGCGGCTGCCGGAGTACATGGTGCCCTCCGCCTTCGTCGTCCTGGCCGCGCTGCCGCGTACGCCCAACGGCAAGCTGGACCGCGGCGCCCTGCCCGCGCCGGACGCCTCCGCGGCGTGCGGGACGGAGTACGCCGCCCCCCGCACCCCCACCGAGGCGCGGCTCGCCGCCGTCTTCGCCGAGGTGCTGGGCGTGCCGCGCGCGGGCATCCACGACGACTTCTTCACGCTGGGCGGGCACTCGCTGCTGGCCACGCGCGTGGTGTCGCGCGTCCGCGAGGCGTTCGGCGTGGAGCTGCCGCTGCGCGCGCTGTTCGAGGCGCCGACGGTGGACCGGCTGGCCGCGCGCGTGGAGGCGCTGCGTCGCGAGGGCGGGGCGGGGCAGGCGCCGCCGCTGGTCCCCGTCGGCCGGGACGGCGCGCTGCCGCTGTCGTTCGCGCAGCAGCGGCTGTGGTTCATCCAGCAGCTGGAGCCGGAGAGCACCGCGTACAACATCGTGTTCGCGCTGCGGCTGCGGGGCGCGCTGGACGCGGACGCCCTGGAGCGCGCCGTGGCGGAGGTCGTGCGGCGGCACGAGGTGCTGCGCACGCGCTTCGCCAGCGTGGACGGGGAGGCGGTGCAGGTGATCGACCCCGCCGGGCGGGTCGCGGTGGCGCGGGCGGACCTGTCGCACCTGCCGGAGGAGGAGCGGCTGGAGGCGGCGCGCGCGCTGGCCACGGCGGAATCGGCCCGCCCGTTCGACCTGGCCGCGGGTCCGCTGCTGCGCTGCACGCTCGTCCGCCTGGCGGACGAGGAGCACGCGCTGGTGTTCGCGCTGCACCACGTGGTCTTCGACGGCTGGTCCGCCGGCGTCTTGGTGCGCGAGGCTTCGGCCCTGTACGACGCCTTCTCGCGCGGTGCCGCGTCTCCGCTTGCGGATCTGCCGGTCCAGTACGCGGACTTCGCGGCGTGGCAGCGGGGGTGGCTGCGGGGCGAGGTGCTGGAGGCGCAGGTGGCGTACTGGCGCGAGCGGCTGGCGGAGGCTCCGCCGCTGCTGGACCTGCCCACCGACCGGCCGCGGCCGCAGGTGGCGGGAGGCCGGGGCGCCGTCGTGCCCTTCACCCTTTCCGCCGGGACCACCGAGGCGCTGCGGGCGCTGTCGCGCCGGGAGGGGGCCACGCTCTTCATGAGCCTGCTGGCCGGGTGGCAGCTGCTGCTGTCGCGCTACTCCGGGCAGGAGGACGTGAGCGTCGGAAGCCCCATCGCGGGGCGGACGCGGGTGGAGACGGAGGGGCTGATCGGCTTCTTCGTCAACACGCTGGTGCTGCGGACGGACCTGTCCGGCGCGCCGACCTTCCGCGAGGTGATCGGCCGCGTGCGCGAGGCCACGCTGGGCGCCTACCAGCACCAGGACGTGCCGTTCGAGAAGCTGGTGGAGGAGCTGTCGCCGGAGCGCAGCCTGAGCCACACGCCGCTCTTTCAGGCGATGCTCATCCTGCAGAACAACGCCCGCGAGGCGCTGCGGCTGGGGAGCGTGGAAGCCGAGCCGCTGGGCGGCGGCGAGCCGGGCGCGCAGTTCGACCTCACCCTGTCCGTGGGCGAGACGGAGGCCGGGCTGGCGGGCGGGCTGACCTACCGCGCGGAGTTGTTCGACCGCGCCACGGCGGAGCGGATGGTGGAGCACCTGCGGGTGCTGCTGGAGGAGATGGCGGCGGACCCGGAGCGCCGTGCCGCCTCGGTGGAGCTGCTGCGGGGCGCGGAGCGCGAGCGCGTCCTGGGCGAATGGAACGCGGCGGCGCGCGAGTGCCCGTCCGACCTGTGCATCCACCACCTGGTGGAGGCGCAGGCCGCCCGCACGCCGGACCGGGTGGCCGTCCTCTTCGGCGGCGAGTCGCTCACCTACCGCGAGGTGGACGAGCGGGCGAACCGGCTGGCGCACCACCTGGCGGGACTGGGCGCCGGGCCGGAGGTGCGGGTGGGCATCTCGCTGGAGCGCTCGGCGGAGATCGTCGTCGCCATCCTGGCGGTGCTCAAGTCCGGCGCGGCGTACGTGCCGCTGGACGCGGCGTACCCGGCGGAGCGCGTGGCCTGGATGCGGGAGGATGCGCGGGCCACCCTGCTGCTGACGCAGTCGTCGCTGCGCGGCCGCTTTCCCGAGGGGGACGCGCGGATCGTCTGCGTGGACGAGGACGCGGCGCTCATCGCGGCGCAGCCCGCGACGGCGCCGCGCGCGGAGGTGGGGCCGGCCAACCTGGCGTACGTCATCTACACCTCCGGCTCCACCGGGCGGCCCAAGGGCGTGCTGGTGCAGCACGGCACCGTGGGGGCCTTCTTCGCGGGGATGGACGACCGGGTGGGCGGCCCGGTGCCGGGCACCTGGCTGGCGGTGGCGCGCATCAGCTTCGACCCGCACGTGCTGGAGCTGCTGTGGACGCTGTCGCGCGGCTTTCGCGTGGTGGTGCAGCCGGAGGCGGAGCAGGCGGGCGACGACCAGGCGCTGGCGCGGCAGATCCGCCGCCACGGGGTCACCCACCTGCAGTGCACGCCGTCGCTGGCCCGTCTGCTGATCGCCGAGGCGGGGGTGGAGGGGCTGTCGGGGCTGCAGCGGTTGATGATGGGTGCCGAGCCGCTGCCGCCGGGGATGGCCGCGCAGATCGGCGCGGTGCTCCCCGGCGGGCTGGTGAACCTGTACGGCCCCACCGAGACGACCGTCTGGTGCACCACGCACGAGGTGGACGACGCCGCGGGCGCCATCCCCATCGGCCGGCCGACGGCGAACACGCGCGTGTACGTGGTGAACGACGCGCTGCTGCCGCAGCCGGCCGGCGTTCCCGGCGAGCTGTGCATCGGCGGCGGCGGGGTGACGCGCGGCTACCAGGGGCGGCCGGGGCTCACGGCGCAGCAGTTCGTCCCCGATCCCTTCTCCTCCGTGCCCGGCGCGCGGCTGTACCGCACCGGCGACCGGGCGCGGTGGCGGCCGGATGGCGCGCTGGAGTACCTGGGCCGCCTGGATTTCCAGGTCAAGGTGCGCGGCTTCCGCGTCGAGCCGGGCGAGATCGAGGCGACGTTGCGCCGCGCGGCCGGGGTGCGCGAGTGCGCCGTGGTGGTGCGCGAGGACGCGCCCGGCGACCAGCGGCTGGTGGCGTACGTGGTGGGGGACGCGGACGCGGAGGCGCTGCGGACGGAGCTGCGGCGCACCCTCCCGGAGTACATGGTGCCGAACGCGTTCGTGGCGCTGGACGCGCTGCCGCTGACGCCCAGCGGCAAGCTGGACCGCCGCGCCCTTCCCGCGCCACAGGCGGCCGGGGACGCGGACGGCTTCGTGGCGCCGCGCACGCAGATGGAAGAGATCGTCGCCGGGATCTTCGCGGAGGTGCTGAAGGCGGAGCGGGTGGGGATCCGCGACGGGTTCTTCGACCTGGGCGGGCACTCGCTGCTGGCCACGCGCGTGGTGTCGCGCGTCCGCGAGGCGTTCGGGGTGGAGGTGCCGCTGCGGGCGCTGTTCGAGGCGCCCACGGTGGATCGGCTGGCGGAGCGGGTGGACGTGCTGCTGCGCGGCGGCGGCCGCTGCACCGTGCCCCCCGTGGTCCCGGTGCCGCGTGAAGGCGCGCTGCCGCTGTCGTTCGCGCAGGAGCGGCTGTGGTTCCTGGACCAGCTGCAGCCGGGGAGCGCCGCGTACAACCTGCCGTACGCGCTGCGGCTGACGGGCGCGCTGGACGTGGATGCGCTGGAGCGCACGCTGGCGGAG
>DATAAG010000908.1:0-6153 GCA_036260235.1 Longimicrobium sp. | reverse complement strand
CCCGCGCACCCTGTGGGGCGGGATGGTCCCCGTGGGGCGGCGCGAGGAGTACATGGGCGCCACGGTGGAGCGCACCGCCGCCCCCGCCTTCGCCGCGGGGCAGCTGCAGGCGGTGCGCGGGGCCCCGCCGGCCGCGCCGCGCGCCTCCAAGCAGGCGCGCCTGGCCCACTTCGGCCTGCAGGTGGCGGAGCCGTGGAAGAACCTTCTCCGCCTGAGCCACGCCGCGGCCGCCTCGCTCAACGACCCCTCGCCGATCCCCGGCGAGTCGGAGTCGGCCTCGGCGAAGCGCACACGCGTCTACGAGCACAACCTGCAGCAGCAGAACACCTCCTGGCTCATCCTGCTGGACTTCGCCGACTGGCTGGAGGCGTACCTGCCGGACGTGTGGACCGCGGTGGACAACCAGGCCGCGGGCTCGCTCGCGGGACCGAAGCGCGACCTCTTCGACTGGCTGGGGACGGCGACCATGCCGGCCGGCGTCGTCAACGGCCTGAAGCCGACGGACGCCGCGGCCGACGTCCGCCCGCCGCAGACCTCGCTGCGCGCCGCGCTCAAGGCGGTGCGCGCGGCGGGGGTGCGGGAGAAGCTGGAGGCCACGGAGCTCCTCTACACCAGCAACGCGGCGAGCCTGGGGAGCAGCGACTGGCCCTCGTTCCACTTCATCCTGGCGGGGCTGAACACGGGCAACGCCGTCGACGGCCCGTACAAGGCGCTGGACATCCTGGCCGCGCCGGCCGCGGGCGAGGCGGAGCCGGACCCGCTGGCGGCGTCCGGCGCGGCGGAGCAGGACGCGGCGAAGGTGGACCGGCTGACGGCGCTGGTGGGACGGGCGCTGGAGGCGCGGCCGGAGACGGACGCGCCGCCCCTTCCCTTCGCCCTGCAGCTGCGCGACGCGCTGCGGTCGAACATCGGCGACGCCGGGTGGTTCGTGGCGCGCTTCGTCTACACCCGGACGGACTGCGGACCGCTGCACCCGCCGGCGCTCTCCGCGCCCACGCAGCGCTTCCAGCTGGCCAGCTTCTTCGACCCGGACGCCCCGGCGCGCCCCATCCGCATCACCCTGCCGCTGGACACCAGCCCGGCGGGGCTGCGCAAGTTCAACCGCAACACCGCGTTCGTCATCTCCGACATGCTGTGCGGGCAGATCCAGCGGGCCAAGGGGCTGGGGCTGGTGGACCTGGTGCGCGCCGTCCTGCCCTGGCCGCTGCACAAGGACCTGGACGTGGGGAGCGGGGGCGCGTGCCACAACGGCGCGGGGATCAACATCGGGATGATCTGCTCGCTGTCGATCCCCATCATCACCATCTGCGCGCTCATCCTGCTCATCATCATCGTCACCCTGCTGGACCTGATCTTCCGCTGGCTGCCGTTCTTCATCATGTGCTTCCCCCTGCCGCGCTTCGGCGGCAAGAAGGCCGCCTCATGACGAGCATCTTCGGACAGGGCATCTCCTTTCCGCCCCGCGTGGGCGCCGACGGCCGCTTCCTGTGGTCCGGCGGCGAGGGGAACATCCGCGAGTGCATCACCGTGATCCTGAAGACGGAACCGGGCGAGCGGGTGGGGGTGCCGGACTTCGGGGCGGGGCTGGGGCGCTTTCTCTTCGAGCCCAACGTCCCCGCCACGCACGCCCGGGTGCGCGACGCCATCCAGCGGGCGCTGGCCCGGTGGGAGCGCCGCATCCAGGTGGAGGGGGTGGAGGTGGGGGTGGACCCGGCCGACGCCGGGGCGGCGCTGGCCACCATCACCTACCGGCTGGTGGCCACCTCCGCCCGCGAGCGCATCAGCCTGAACGTTCCCCTGGCCGCCGCCTGAGGAGAGAGACGACATGCCGCTCGCTCCCCCCGTCATCGACGACCGCCGCTTCGGGCAGCTGGTGGAGGAAACGCTGGCGCGCGCCCGGGTGCACACGCCGGAGTGGACCAACTTCGGCCAGGGCGACCCGGGGGTCACCCTGGTGCAGCTCTTCTCCTTCCTGACCGAGAGCCTGCTCTACCGGGCCAACCTCATCCCGGAGCGCAACCGCACCCGCTTCCTGGAGCTGCTGCGCGTGCCCCTGGCCCCCGCCACGGCGGCGGCGGGGCTGGTGGCCATCCGCAACGAGCGGGGCGCGGCGGTGGCGCAGACGCTGCCCGCGGACCTGGAGGTGCGCGCCGGGGCCGTCCCCTTCCGCACCCAGCTCGGTCTGGACGTGCTCCCGGTGGAGGCGCACGCCTTCTTCAAGCGCCGGGTCACCGCCTCCGCCGACCTGCTGGCCTACTACCAGCTCCTCTACGCCTCGTACCAGGCGGAGCTGCCGGAAGAGGTGGACCTCTACCAGGCTGTCGCGCTGGAGCCGCGCACGGTGGAGAGCGTGGACCTGGCGCAGGACACGGTGGACGGCGCGCTCTGGGTGGCGCTGGTGGCGCGGCGCGGCGACGACCCGGCGGCCGTGCGCCCGGAGCTGGGCGGGCGGACGCTGACGCTGGGGATCGTCCCCGCGCTGGAGGCGGCCACCGCGCGGCTGGTCCCCGGCGGACAGTCGCAGCCGCGCAGCCTGCTGCGCTTCGAGCTGCCGATGGTGCCGGCCGGGGGGCAGGTGGAGCGCACGGGGGACGGCCGCCCCGCCCCCCGCTACCGCCAGCTGGAGCCGCGCACCGACACCGACCTCCTCGCCTCCCCCGGCGTGGTCCAGCTGACGCTGCCGTCCGCGGACGGGCTGGGGCTGTGGGAGGGGGTCGATCCGCTGGAGGGGGGCGTGGGCGACATGCCCCCGACGCTGGAGGACACGGCGCTGGCGGAGCGGGTGGTCACCTGGCTGCGCGTCCGCGCGGACGGGGCGGCGCGCGCCCGCATCCGCTGGGCGGGGATCAACACGGTCCCGGTGCGGCAGATCGAGCGCATCGTGGCGGAGCCGCTGGCCGACGGGGACGGCACCCCGGACCAGGAGCGGCGGCTGGCGCGCGCCCCCGTCCTGCCGGGGACGGTGAGCGTGGTCACCCGCCTGGGCGCCGACGCCCCCGAGCGGTGGGAGCAGATCGACGACCTGGCCGCGGCGGCGCCCGAGGTGCCGGTGGCGGACTGGAAGCGCCCCCCCGGCGCCCCCGCCGCGGACGAGGGCGAGGGGCCCACCCGCGTCTTCGAGCTGGACGCCGAGGCGGGGGTGCTGCGCTTCGGCGACGGGCTGCGGGGGCGGCGGCTGCCGCGCGGCGCGCGGGTGTTCGCCAGCTACGAGTACTCCGCGGGGGCGGCGGGGAACGTCCCCGAGGGCGCCATCGACGGGGCGCCGCAGCTCCCCTCCGGCTTCACCGTGACCAACCCGGTGCGCAGCTGGGGCGGCGCCGACGCGGAGAGCGTGGACGCGGGGGAGAAGCAGATCCGCCGGTACCTGCGCCACCGCGACCGGCTGGTGAGCGTGGAGGACTTCGAGTCCATCGTCTGCCGCGCGCCCGGCGTGCAGATCGGCCGGGTGGAGGTGCTCCCCGCCTTCCATCCCGACCTGGTCCCCGCGGAGCCGGGGGCGGCGCCCGGGGTGGTGACGGTGATGGCCATCCCCCTGCTGGACCCCGGGCAGCCCGACGCCCCGCGCGCCGACCGCCTCTTCCTGAACGCGCTCTGCCGCTACCTGGAGCCGCGCCGGCTGGTGACCACCGAGCTGGTGCTGCGGGGGGCGGAGTACAAAGGGATCTGGATCTCCGTCGGCGTGGAGGTCGCGAGCGGCCTCTCCATCGCCGAGGTGGTGGAGAACGTGAAGGCGCGGCTGCGGGCGCGGCTGGCGCCGGTCGGCCCGGACGGGTGCGCGCCGGGCTCCGCCCGCCCCCCCGCGGCGGGGGCCGAGCCCCCCGCGCGCGGCTGGCCGCTGCGCACCCCGGTGGAGGCCCGCGTGCTGCTGGCGGAGGCCGCGCGCGTCCCCGGCGTCACCTCCGTCGCCGGCGTGCTGCTGGCGGAGGGGAGCCGCGCCCCCGCCGACGCGGTGGAGATGGCGGGGCTGGAGCTGCCGCGCGTGCTGGGCATCTCCGTCGTGGCGGGGGAGCCGGTGCCGATCGACGCGCTGCGCGGGTCGGGGACGGCGGGGACGGGGGCGGGGACGGGGCGCCGGCTGCTGCCGGTGCCCGTGGTGCCGGAGAGCTGCTGATGAACGTCAACGGCTCCCGCTTCGACCTCCTCCTGGGCCGCGCCGACTGGGGGCGCTGCCTGGACGGCGACGGCGGCCGCGCGCGCAGCGCCGCCAGCTGGTGGGACGGCGCCGTCGCCAGCCCGCCGGTGGAGCTGCCGCCGCGCCTGCCGGCCTGGGACGCGCACCGCGGCGAGCTCACCCTCCCCCCGCTGGCCATCGAGCTGCCGGGGACGCCGGGGGAGGCGCGGCTGGAGCTGGAGGCGCGCCGCGGCGCCGCGGCCGACCGGCACGGCAACGTCTACCGCATCGGCCCCGACCGGCGGACGCTGCACGTCACCTCCAGCGGCACCCGGCGCGAGACGCCGTTCTGGCCCGCCGGGCCGGAGGGGTGCGAGGACGAGCGGGAGCGCGCGCGCCTGGACTTCCGCCCGGTGGGGGAGGAGGTGCCTCCGCCGCCCGAATCGTACCTCGCCCTCGCCGTCACCTGCGACGACTACCTGGTGGTGGCCTTCTCCGCGGGCGAGGCGGAGCGCGGCTTCCTGAGCTTCGACCTGGTCGCCGGCGGCCCGCCGGTGCGCACGGTGTGGCCGGCGGCCCCGGGATTCGCGCCGATCGACATGGCGGCGCGCGAGGGGGGCGGGGTGTGGGTGCTGGACCGCACGGAGCGCGCGGACAGCCGGCTCCTCTGGGAGCTGGACCGCCGCCTGGCCGTGGTCAGCCGCGCCCAGCCGTCGATCACGATCGACGCGGCGGAGGCGGACGACTTCCAGCCGGTCTCCGGCGCCCCGCGCGAGCGCCCGGCCGTCACCTTCCCGGGCGGGATCGAGCTCACGGGCCCCGGCGGGTGGACGGTGGAGCCGGTGGCGGTGGAGGCGATGGGAAAGCGGACGGTGCTCCTGCTGGACCGCGATCCGGTGGACGGGCGCTCGCGCGTGGTGCGGCTGCGCCGCGGCCGCGGCGGCGGGTGGAGCGCGGACGCCTCGCGCTGGCTGGACGAGCTGGCGGACCCGGCGCACGACTTCGTCTGGGCCGCGGCGCGGCTCTACGGGCACGAGGAGCGGGTGGAGCGGCTGTTCGTCACCACCAGCCGCGGCAACCAGGCGCGCGCCTACGCCGTCACCGACGCGGCCGCGGGGTTCGAGCTCACGGGGGCCACGGAGCTCTTTCCCCTGCGCCTGTACGGCGGCCGCGCCCTCCTCTCCATCCGCGGCGCCGCCAGCTACGACAGCGGCACCGGCGCCGTGGCGTGGACCCCCATCGTCCACCAGCCCCGCACCCGCTTCGCGCAGGCGGCGGAGCTGGTGACGCCGGTGTTCGACAGCCGCGAGCCGGGCACGACCTGGGACCGCCTGCTGCTGGACGGCTGCGTCCCGCCGGACACGTGGGTCGAGATCCACAGCCGCGCGGGCGACGAGCGCGCGGACCTGCTGGAGGGCGCGGCCTCGCCGGCGGAGGCGCCGCAGGTGGTGGGCGCCTGGGTGCCGGAGCCCCGCCCGCACCTGCGCGCCAACGGCCCGGAGCTCCCCTGGCTGCGCGCCGAGGCGGCGCCCGCCACCCGCCGCGAGGCCGGGGTGGGGACGTGGGAGGTGCTGCTGCAGAGCGCGCGCGGCCGCTACCTGCAGCTGCGCATCCGCCTGGCCAGCGGCAGCGGCACCGCCACGCCCCGGCTGCGGGCGCTGCGGGTGTGGTCGCCGCGCTTCTCCTATCCCCACCGCTTCCTTCCCGCCGTCTACCGCGAGGACCCGGCGTCCGGCTCGCTCCTGGAGCGCTGGCTGGCCAACTGCGAGAGCACGCTCACCTGGATCGAGGACCGGGTGGTGAACGCGGAGACGCTCTTCGACCCCCGCGCGGCGCCGGCCGAGGCGCTGGCCTGGCTGGCGGAGTGGCTGGACGTGGCCTTCGACCCCGCCTGGGACGAGCGGCGGCGGCGGCTGTTCGTAGAGCACGCCATGGAGTTCTTCCGCTGGCGGGGCACCGTGCACGGGCTGCAGCTGGCGCTGGGGCTGGCCTTCGACCGCTGCATCGGCCGCTCCGCCTTCGACCCGCCCGGAAAGCGCCGC
>DATAAG010000907.1:0-6453 GCA_036260235.1 Longimicrobium sp. | reverse complement strand
TCCCTCGGAATGACAGCTTCGAGTGATTCTCATCATCATACCAGCGCCATCTCGAAGCCGGGGCGGCCGGAGGCGAAGCACTCCTCGGGCGGCTCCACGCCGGGCGGGGTCACCACGAACAGGCGCGCGGGCAGATCGGTGAACTGGAAGCCGCGGAACGCCGCGTCCAGCGGGTCGCCCTCGGGCGCGAAGCAGGAGAGGAGTACGTACCCGCTGCGGCGATGGTCAGCGTAGACGCGCTCCAGCAGCGCGCGCAGCACCGCCGGATCGTCCGACGGCACGGCCTGGTGCGTGACGTACAGGTAGTGGAGCTCCTCCCCAGGATCGGGAAGCCGCGGAAAGCGCAGCAGCCGCGCGGCCAGGTCGTATCCCATCTTCACGCGCCGCATCCCGCCGCGGTAGGCCGCTACGACGGTCCGCTTGACCGGCGCGGCATCCCACACCGCCAGGCATCCCGCCAGCGCGCCGCCGCGGTCCTCCGCCAGGTAGAACGATTCGATCCGGAGCCCCGGCCACTCGCGCAGCCGGCGGCGCAGCTCCGCCTCCGGCACCGGATGGCCGAAGGGGCGGCGGCGGGCGTCCGCGTCCAGGAACGCGGCAAGCGCGGGGACGTCCGCCTCCGCCGCGCGGCGCACGCGGAAGGCGCCGCGCCGGGGAAAGCGCGGAATCGTCAGGTGCAGGTTGCGGATGCGGAAGTCGCGCAGCGACGTGTAGCGCGGCATTCCCCGCTGCCGGCGGTTCTGCGCCGTGAGCGCGCGCAGGGCGCGTTCGTTGGAGGCGATCACCGCCGTCAGGCTCGCCACGCATCCCCGCGCCTCCGCGGAGGCCGCCAGCGTGGGGCCGTAGACGCGGTTGAGCAGGTGCCGCCCCTGCACCCGGGGTGAGAGGCGCAGGTCGCCCAGGTAGCCCACGCGGCGAACTTCCCCGCCCACGTAGCCGGCACGAAAGACGAGCGATGCCATCGCCTCCACCCGCCCCTCCTCCTCCGCCACCCAGCACTCCCAGTCGTCCGACTGCAGGCGCAGGAGCGCGGCGAAGTCCGGGTCGCGGCGGATGGAAAGCGCCAGCTCCGTCTCCATCGGCACGCGCGCGAAGAGCTCGCACATCGCCGCGCCGTCCTCCGGCGTGGCGCGGCGGAGGGTGACGGCGCCGGCGTCCAGGGCGGCGGTCACATCCAGAACTCGATGCGGGTGGAGCGCGGCTCCGGCGGCGCACCCTCCTCGCCGGAAGCGGCATGGTCGCGCAGCGCCTCGATGGCGCGGTGGATCTCGTCCGCCGCCGTGCCGCTGAAGCGCCGCACGCCGAAGCGCCGCAGGTTGCCCGTCTGCACCTCCATGATCCGCACGTCCTGCTGGATGACCGTGCGCGTGTACGGCGGCAGCAGCCAGCGCGCGAGCGGGTTGAAGACGCCGAAACGGAAGGTGATGGCGGTGTACACCATCGCCTTCTCCGGCGTGATGGGCGTGATCTGCGAGGTGATGACGAAGCCGCGGCGGTCGCCCCACATGTAGTCCACGCGGGTGACGTTGGGCATAAAGAAGCGGTCCGTGTGCGTCATCGGCTTGCCGTCCGGGTTCAGCAGCCACTTGCTGAAGCCGATGGAGTCGTCCGGCTGGAAGTACTCCACGTGCACGGCGTCCGCCGTCCGCTCGATGGTGGCCTCCGCGCGCTTGACGTTGGACGCCTTGCGGAACCAGCCGGAGTGCACGAACGCCGTGTGCGGCACGTCCATGAAGTTCTCCACCAGGTCCGTCACGTCCCCGTCGAAGGGCGTCAGCATCACGTACGACCGCCACCCCTCCTCGCCCGCGTGCGGAAAGCGGAACGGGTCCTTCTCCCCCGCCCGCTCCGGCGTCCCCAGGTACACCCAGACGAAGCCGTCCTGCTCGCGTACCGGGAAGCGCTCCAGCCGCCGCCCCGGGCGCGCGCGCTTCTCCGGCCCCTCGCTGGGGACGATGACCAGCTCGCCGTCCGCGTTGTACGTCCACCCGTGGTACGGGCAGCCGATGCACCCGTCGAACAGGTCGCCCTTGCTGAGCGCGGCGTTGCGGTGCAGGCACCGGTCGATGAGCGCCGTCGCCGTGCCGTCCGCGCCGCGGAAGAGGACGATCGGCTCTTCCATGATGGTGGATGCGTACGGCTTCTTCGCCGTCACCTGCTTCGAGAGCGCCGCGATGTACCAGTTCTCGTGCAGCGTCCCGCTGCGGAAGCGCATGATGGGGCGCGACTCGGGCGCGTCGGTCTGGCGCCCGCCGGGGCACCCGGCGATGGCGGGGACGGGGATGGAGGTCTGCGGTGAGGTCTGGAACTGCATGGGACTGCCCTGGGAAGACTGGTTACCTGCGACAGGGATCTGGCTGCGCCCGCCAGCGCCCCCTCTCCCGGCCTCTCCCCACAAACTGCGTGGGGGAGAGGAGGTCGATCGCGCTCCGGCGGGGGCGCCCCCTCCGGGCTCGCAACACTCGCCCACCTCGCCCAAAAACCCCTGGGGGAGGTTGGTGGAGCCGACAGATCGGGCGCTTCGACGGGCATCTCACTGCGCCCGCAAGGGCCCCCTCCCCCGGCCCCTCCCCCGCTCCGCGGGAGAGGGGAGAATTCGATCGCGCTGGGGACAGGCATCCAGCTGCGTCCGCGGTCCCCCGCCCCCGCGCAGTTTGCGGGGGAGGGTCGGGGAGGGGGGCGGCTCACCATCCCGCGCGAACCCGTCCGGAGCACCCCGATCTCAGCCCTCACACCAACCTCCCCCAGGGTTTGTTGGGGGAGGTGGGCGAGTGGTGCTCGCCCGGAGGGGGCGCGGCGGGTCGCGCCGCAACCGCCGATGCCGCCAAGCTTGCTACGTGGTGGCAGGCACGGCGTCGCGGGCCGCGTCCAGCCGCACCAGGTCCCGCGCCACCATCGCCAGCCGCGCGTAGGCGGCCACGTCCACCATCGCCGTCATGTTGTTGATCAGGCGGAAGTGCGGCTCGTCGCTGGCGAAGTAGATGCCGTCCTGGCCCTGCGTCCTGCCCGCGACCGTGCTGTTGAACAGCGTGGCGAAGACCATCTCCGCCACCAGCGTCGCGCGGATGGAATCCAGGTGCCGCCGCGCGATGCCATCCACCCCTTCCCTGCTCCCCCCGCGGCCGGGGCGCATCATGACGGAGAGCATCGCCAGGTCGATCGCGTCGTGGCCCACGCCATACGCGCACCGCCAGGAGTGCGTGCGGTACAGCATCCACATCTCCGCCGCCCCACGCGCCGTGAAGCTGAGCAGGTGCGCCCGCAGCGCCGCGCGGTTTCCCGGCGACACTCCCTCCCGGCGCAGCAGCGTGGCGGGGATCACGAACCACGACAACAGCGTGTAGTTCAGCCACAGCGACTTGGGGAGCGAAATGGGGCCGCCCACGTGATCGCCGCGGTTCTGCTTGCGCGCGAACGCGAACACCGCCGCCGTCACCGCGCCCGCCACGAGCGCCCAGACCGGGATCTTTCGAAGCGCCTTCATCCGGCGACCTCCGCCGCCCGGGGCGCGCCGAACGCCTCCGCCCACTCCGTCCCCGCGTCCAGCGCGGGGGGCTTGATGGAGCCCGCGCGCTGCCCCCGCCCCGTGCAGACGCGCTCGTACACGCGCTCGCCGTCCGTCACGCTCACTCCCTCAATCGAGCTCAGCTGCCCCAGCGCCCTGCAGAGCGCGTAGTGGTGCGCCTCGAGTAGAATGCGCTCCACGGCCGCCGCCAGCGCGCGGACGGCATCCTCCGACCCCTCGGCGTAAAGACGATAGCGCGGCGGGTCGTCCCACGCCGGCGCCAGCAGCGCGAACGGCGGATGGATGCCGGTCTGTTCAGCGGCCCGCGCTAGGACGTGCTCCACCAGCTCCGGTGTCAGCTTCTCCCCCGCCAGGTCGCTGGCGCGGTCCGCGCGGCCCACGAAGCGCAGCGTGGGGGTGCGCTCCAGCCGCCCCTCCACCCACACGCGGTCCTTCAGCCGGTAGCGGTAGAGCCCCCCGCCCGTCGTCAGCACCACCTCGTACGTGGCGCCCGGCTCCAGCTCGTGCACGCCGAGAGCGCGGTCATCGCCGTCCGGCATCCACTCCAGGTAATGCGAGGTGACCGCCGCCACCGGCGCGTCGGCGCAAAAGAGGGGGATGGAGACGACGCCCTCCGTCGCCAGCAGCCCCTTCGGCTGCACCTCGACGCGGGGAAAGCGGCGCCGCATCCCCTCCAGCGCGCGCGCCGCGTGGCCGTCCGCCCAGCAGGAGATGAGTGCCAGCCGCGGCCACACCTCGCCCAGGTCCCGCGGCGCGCGCCGCCCGAAGCGGCGGCGGAGGCGCGCCGCCAACTCCGGCCGCGGGGGGAGGGCGCGCTCCAGCTCCGCCCGGAGCGCCGGCTCCAGCGGGACGAAGAGGCGGCCGCTCTCCACCTCGCGGAGCAGGTCGTCCCACGCCTCGTCCAGCGCCGCGGCCAGCAGGGTCAGGAAGGAGGGGCTCCAGACCGAGATCATCGCCAGCTCCGGCATCGCCAGCAGCGCGCGGAGGGTCACGCGGCGGCAGGCGGCCAGCTCCGGGATGCGCGAGACGGCGCGCGGCATCCCCAGCGAGCGGTCCAGCAGCGCCCGCGCGACCGGGGGAAAGTAGTCGCTGTCGTGCTCCATCCCCACCGGCACCCCACCCGCCGTCCGCTCCCGCCTGCGCGCCGGCGGCGAGACGGCCCAGTACGCCTGCCCGCCGCGCAGCGCCGGCCGGCCGCGCAGCAGGTCGGCGATCCAGGGGAGCGTGGCGGCGGAGAACTCGCGCAGCAGGGGCTGCGTGTACGGCACCTCCTTCGACAGGCCGGAGGTGCCGCCGCTGGGCTCCACGAAGCGCACCGGCGCGGCGGTCAGCACGTTCGGCTCGCCGTCGCCGGCGCGGCGGATCCACGGCTCCAGCTCCGCGAAGTCGCGCAGCGGGACGCGCGCGCGGAAGTCGGCGGCGGTGCGGATCCGCGCGAAGCCGTGCGCGCGGCCGAACTCCGTGTCGCGATTCTCGTGGAGGATGCGACGCAGGATGGCCGCCTGCGCCGCCGCCGGATCGCGCAGCGCCCGCGCGAAGCGGGCGGAGGCCGGGGCCGCCGCGGCGCGGTACAGCGCGCTGGCGACGCGCGCGCCGGCGCTCACCGCGGCCCCCCGCCCATCATCCGCTTCCACGCGATCCCCGCCGCGACGCGGGCCAGGTCGCGCACCCGCACCTGCGCCAGGCACGCCAGCTCGTCGCCGCGGGCGTGGCCGGGGTTGCGCTCCACGAAGAAGCGCACGTGCGGGTTGGCCAGCAGCGCGCCGTCCACCGGCGCGACGCCGTCGCGGACGCGCTCGTGCGGGGCCGCGTAGCGGACGATGCCGGCCGCCGCGTCGTACTCCGCGCCGAAGCGCTCCGCGGCCAGCTGGTCCAGCGCGGCGCGCAGCTCCGGCGGATCGGGAAGGTCCCAGCGGGGGACGGCGCGGGGAAAGTGGTTGGCCATCAGCAGGTAGGTGCGCCACCCCTTGGAGATCAGGAACCAGTAGAGGGGGCGGCGCGGGTGCCGCAGCCGCAGGCGGAGGAGGAGGCCCGCGAACGCGCCCTGCAGCCGCTTCTGCCCCCAGCACGCGCGGTCGATCACCGTGTCGCCGCTGAAGACCATCGTCGCCATCCGCCCGCCGACCCGCACGTCGCGCTGCAGCACGGTCGAGAATCCCCGCAGCGCGCCCCGCGCATCACGCAGCAGGATGACGCGCTGCTTTTCGCCCAGGTCGCGCTCGAAGCGCTCGCGGTCGGCGCCCTCGTAGTGCGCGCGGAAGAGCGCGAACGCGGCGTCGCGCGTGGCCGCGTCGATCGCGTGGGAGGCGACGATGGAGGCGCGAAGCCGAGGCGGCGGGGCGGGCCGCGCCAGTGCGGGGGCGCGCTCCGCGACGGGAGGGGCGAGCGGCATGCGACTGCGGGATGCGGATTGCAGATCGGGAACTGCGGTGGCGGGCTCACGCGAACAGCGACTGAAGTCGCCGCAACGACTACACGCTGTCCGCCTTCGCGGACAAGTCCCGGCAGGACGCGGCGCCAGTGGACCGGGGCCGGCCCCGCGACAGCGACTGAAATGGCCGCGACGACTACACGCCGTCCGCCTTCGCGGACAAGTCCGGCCCTGGACCGGAGTGCCGTACACCGGGCCGGTCTCCGTCTCCGGCACAGCGTCCACGGGAGGGAGTACCCGCCGCTCGCGCTGCAGCTTCCGACGGACACGGATCCGTACCAACACCCCTCCCCCGGGGTTGGGGGAGGGGTCGCCGCCGAGCCGCGAGGAACGAGCGGCGCAGGTCGGCGGGGGAGAGGGCCCCCGGCGGACGCAGTGAGATCCCGCCGTTCTCCCTCCCCCGCACCGTTTGCGGAGGAGGGTCGGGGCGGGCGGGCGCCGGGATCGCGCGCCGCACTCCGGCCCGGCGCCATCCGTTCCTCCAATATGGCGACGG
>DATAAG010000906.1:0-11029 GCA_036260235.1 Longimicrobium sp. | reverse complement strand
GGGGTGATGGGGTGATGGGGTGATGGGGTGAACGGGATAGCCGATTGACTGCCGATCCTGGAGCCTGCGCTGCGCCTGGTGTCTGCCATCCAATCCGCGCAGGCGGATTTCGTGACGTTCCAGCAGCGGTTTCAACCGCCGGGCGCGGAGCCCGCCCTCACCCGTTCATCCCTCACCGTGTCACCGTGTCACCGTGTCACCCCACCACCCCGCGGCACTTTCCCGCGACTCTGGGGTATCGGCGCGGTTCCATAGCTTTCGCATCCCCGTACGCTCGCGCGTAACAACAGGCGCCGGGCTCCCCGCCCCGCGCCGCACACCCCATCAACCCGGTTCGGAGTATCGTGATGAAGTTGTCCCGCTGGGCGCTGGTCGCCGCGCCGTTCGCCGTTGCGGCGTGCGGCGGCTTCGGCAGCGCCATGACCGCCCATACCGACGTGGTGGCCAAGGCCGCGGGCAAGGAGCTCAAGGTGGAAGACGCCGCCCAGCTCCTGGCCGCCAACCCGCAGATCCCCGCGGACCCGCAGGTGGTGCGCACCCTGGCCGACCTGTGGGTGGACTACACCCTGCTGGCCACCGCCGCCGCCGAGGACAGCACCCTCTCGGTGCTGGATCTGGAGAAGTTCGTGGAGGAGGAGCGCGAGAACACCACGGTGCGGCGCTTCGTGGAGTCGAACGTGCGGGTGGACACCACGTTCACCGACCAGGAAGTGGACCAGATGTGGGCCACCGAGGGCCCGGGGACGGAGATCCGGGCGCGCCACATCCTGTTCAGCACCGGCGGCATGGCCACGGGCGGCGCCGAGGTCACCCCGCAGCAGCGCCAGGCCAAGCGCCAGCAGGCAGAAGCGGTGGCGCGGCGCGCGGCGGCGGGCGAGGACTTCGCGGCGCTGGCGCGGGAGTTCACCGAGGAGCCCGGGGGCAAGGAGCGCGGCGGCGACCTGGACTGGTTCGGCCGCGGGCGCATGGTGGCCCAGTTCGAGGAAGCCGCCTTCAAGCTGCAGCCCGGCCAGGTGAGCCCGGTGGTGGAGACGCCGTTCGGCTACCACATCATCAAGGTGGAGGACCGCCGGCAGCAGCCCCTGGGCGAGAACCGAGAGGCGTTCCGGCAGGACCTGAAGAACAACGCGCGCCAGCGGGCGGTGAACGCGTTCGTCGACTCGCTGAAGAAGGTGGCGACGGTGACGGTGCAGCCCGGCGCCGCGGCGGCCATCAAGGAGCTGGCCGGGCAGGAGAACCTGTCGCTGCGCGGGCGCGCGGCCTCGCGCTCGCTGGTGACCTACCGCGGCGGCGAGGTGACCACCGGGGAGATCGCCGAGATGCTGCAGGGCGCCTCGATGGGCGACCGCGAGAGCATGAAGGACGCGACCGAGGAGCAGATCAAGCCGTTCCTGGAGGACCAGGGGCTGCGCGAGTTCCTGCTGGCCGAGGCGCGGGCCAGGAACTTCCGCCTCTCCAACGCGGCGGTGGACTCCATCCGGACCGACGCGCGCTCGGCCATTCGCCAGGTGCTGCAGATGTCCGGCTTCGCGGGCCGGAGCTTTCCCCGCGGCAGGGCGGGCGAGGGCGCCATCCAGGAGGCGGTGCGCCAGCTGATGCAGCAGGCGGTGGCCGGGCAGCGCCAGCTTCCTCCGCTGGGCCGGCTGAGCTACGCCCTGCGCAACGCGTACGGCGCGGACGTGAACACCGCGGCCTTCGCCCGTGTGGTGGACCGCATCAAGGCGATTCGCGCGGCGCAGCCGGGCGAGCCCAGCGGGCCGGTCCCGGCGATGCCGCCGGGCACCCAGCCGCGCACGCCGCCGGCGCAGCAGCAGGGACAGCAGGGACAGCAGCCCGCGCCGGCGCAGCCCGCGCCTGCGCAGCCGCAGGCCGCCCCCGCGCAGCCGCAGGCCGCCCCCGCGCAGCCGCAGCAGGCGCCCGCGGCGGGGCAGAACCCGTAGACGAGCAGGCGGGACCGGGGCGGAACCCGCGCCCCGGCAACAGGTTATAACGCACGCGGCCGGGAGCGGCCTGTTCGCTCCCGGCCCGGCGTTTTCCGGCCGCGGCCCAGGCCGTGTCCGATTCCGAAAATCATTCCCTCGACGAAAGACCGCATGCGTACCGCTTTCGCCCTGCTGCTGACGCTCGCCGCCGCGCCCGCGCTGGCGCAGGTGCAGCCCCCCGCCCCGGCGCCGGCCACCCAGCCCGGCGAGGAGCTGTGGGACGGTGTGGTGGCGGTGGTGGGCGACACCGTGCTGCTGCGCTCCGACGTGATGCTGGCCATCGAGCAGCTGCGCGCGGAGGGGCGGACCATCCCCACCGACCAGGTGGAGTACGGCCGGCTGATCCAGCAGCTGGTGGACGAGCGCGTGGCCGACCTGATGCTGATCGAGGCTGCGCGCGCTTCGGGGATCACCGTTCCCGACGTGGAGGTGGACGCGGCGGTGGACGACCAGATCCGCCAGGTGCGCGAGCGCTTTCCGAACGAGGCGGCGTTCAACCAGGCGCTGATGGAGGCCGGCCGCACCCCGGAGAGCTACCGGGCGGAGCTGCGGCGCCAGTTCGAGGACCAGACGCTGGTGCAGCGCTTCATGCGGCAGCGGATGGGGCAGATGGCGCCCCCGGGGGTGACGGAGGAGGAGATCCGCACCTTCTTCGAGGCCAACCGGGCGCGCTTCGGCACGCGGCCGGCCTCCGTCTCGTTCCAGCAGGTGCTGCTGCGCCCCCTGCCCAGCGACTCCGCCCGGTCGGCGGCGCTGCGCACGGCGGAGCAGGTGCTGCGCGAGCTGAACGAGGGCGCGGAGTTCGAGGTGCTGGCCCGCCGCTACGGCAGCGACGCCACCCGCGACCGCGGCGGCGACCTGGGGTGGTTCCGCCAGGGGCAGATGGTGCGCGAGTTCGACCAGGTGGTGTTCGGCATGCGGCCGGGGCAGACCAGCGGCATCGTGGAGACGGAGTTCGGCTTCCACATCATCAAGCTGGAGAAGGTGCGCGGGCCGGAGCGCCAGGCACGCCACATCCTCATCCGCCCGGAGATCACGCAGGCCAACATCGACGCGGCGCGGGTGCGGGCGGACTCGGTGGCGCAGGCCATCCGCGCGGGGGCGCAGGCGCAGGACCTGGCCGCCCGGTACAACACCCCCGACGCGCTGCGCTTTCAGCGCGACGTGCCGCTGGACCAGCTGCCCCCGGCGTACGTGACGGCGCTGGAGGGCGCGGTGCCGGGGACGGTCGTGGGCCCCATCCAGGTGGAGGGCGGCCCCACGGTGAACTTCGCGGTGGTGCGGGTGACGGGGCGGCAGAGCTCCGGCGAGTACACGGTGGAGGACCAGCGCGAGCGCATTCGCCAGGCGATCCAGGAGCAGCGGCAGATGACGCGGCTGCTGGAGGAGCTGCGCCGCGAGATGTACGTCTCCGTCCGGCTGTGAGCACGCCGGCGGCGGAGCCCCTGCGGATGGACGTGCTGCTGCACCGGCTGTGTCTGACGAAGAGCCGCAGCGAGGCCAAGGCGGCGTGCGAGGCGGGGGCGGTGACGGTGGACGGAAAGCGGGCGCGGGCCAGCGACGCCGTGCAGGCGGGAAAGCGGATCGCGGTGAAGTACCCGTCGCGGCTGCTGGAGGTGGAGCTGCTGGAGCTGCCGGGGAAGAGCGTGTCGAAGAAGGCGGCGCGCGACCTGTACCGGGTGCTCCGCGACGAGAAGGTCCGCCAGGAGCCCTTCTGAGGCGGCGGACGATCGATGGATGACACGGATCGTGGACCCCTCCTCCGGCGTGCCGGGGGAGGGTTCTTCGCGTCGTGGAGGTTGATGAAGCCGACAGAGCGGGGGTGTTTCGAGGGGGATCTCACTGCGTCCGCGAGGGCCCCCTCCCCCGGCCCCTCCCCCGCTCCGCGGGAGAGGGGAGAATTCGATCGCGCTTCGGCAGGTTGTGGTGCCGTTTTCACACGGCACTGTCATTCCGAGGGAGCGCTTCACGACACTTGCCCATTCCTCGATCGCCCGCGCGCGACCGGGGGAGTCTACCCGCCCAATCGGGTGGCCCGCCGACGTGCCGGGTACTCGTCCCACACCATCGCGCAGGCGGACTTCATGATGTTCCAGCAGCGGTTTCAACCACCGGGCGCGATGCCGGGCCACGTGCGACATTGCCGCGTGCATCGTGATCCTCCATCATCCCCCGATCCACGATCTTTTTCCCTGACCCGCGCACCGACGTGACCGCATCCATCCGCCATCCCCGAATCGCGATCACGCTGGGCGACCCGCGGGGGATCGGGCCGGAGGTGACGCGTGGAGCGCTGGCGGACCCGGAGGTCGCCGGCGCGGCGGAGTGGGTGCTGGTGGGGCCGGAGTCGCTGCTGCGGGCGGGCACCACGGACGTCTCCGTCGGCCGGTGGACAGCGGAGGAGGGGGCCGCGGCGGCGGGGCGCATCGCGGGGGAGGCGATCCGGCGGGCGGCGGAGATGGCGCTGGCGGGGGAGGTGGACGCCGTCGTCACGGCGCCGATCGAGAAGAACGCCTTTCGCGCGGGCGGCTGGCACTACCCCGGCCACACGGAGATGCTGGGCGAGCTGGCCGGCGCCCGCGACGTGGTGATGATGATGGCGGCGGAGCGGACGGCGCTGGGCGGTCCCCTGCGCGTCGTCCTGGCGACCACGCACCTGGCGCTCCGCGACGTGCCCGCGGCGCTCACCCCCGACCTGCTCGTCCGGCAGGCGGCGCTGACCAGCGAGGGGCTGCGGCGGCTGTGGGGGATCGACGGGCCCCGCATCGCCCTGTGCGCGGTGAACCCGCACGCCTCCGACGGCGGGCTGTTCGGGGACGAGGAGGCGCGGATCGTGGAGCCGGCGCTGCGGCGGCTGCGGGAGGGCGGGGTCGAGGCGAGCGGACCGGTCCCCGCCGACACCGTCTTCACCCGCGCGGCGCGGGGGGAGTTCGACGCGGTGGTGGCGCCCTACCACGACGTGGGGATGGCGGCGTTCAAGACGGCGGCGTTCGGCGCGGGGGTGAACGTGACGCTGGGGCTCCCCTTTCCCCGCACCTCGCCGGACCACGGGACGGCGCTGGACATCGCCGGAAAGGGGATCGCCGATCCCTCGTCGATGAAGGAGGCGATGCTGCTGGCGGTGCGGCTGGCGGCACGTTTTGACAGGGCGGGCGGCCGGGACTAAATTCTTCCGAAATCCGCGCTTGCGCTCTCCTCTCCCGCGGCAGTTCCTCGCGTGATCAGGCTTACTTCGGTCTACAAGGAGTATCCGCGCTCCGGCACGGCCCTCCGCGACGTGACGCTGCACGTCAACAAGGGCGAGCTGGTGTTCCTGACCGGCCACTCCGGCGCGGGCAAGAGCACCATCCTGCGCCTGATCCAGATGGCGGAGATGCCCTCGGCCGGCGAGGTGCGCGTCTCCGGCTTCTCGTCAAAGCTCATGCGGCACCGCGACATCCCGCAGCTGCGCCGTAAGCTGGGCGTGGTCTTCCAGGACTTCCGGCTGCTGCGCGACCGCACCGCGGAGGAGAACGTCGCCTTCGCGCTGGAGGTCACCGGGACCAAGCAGAGCGCCATCGGCCCGCGGGTGAACCGGCTGCTGACCCAGGTGGGGCTCTCGCACAAGGCGCGGGCCTACCCGGACGAGCTGTCCGGCGGCGAGCGGCAGCGGGTGGCCATCGCCCGGGCGCTGGCCAACGAGCCGCTGGTGCTGCTGGCGGACGAGCCCACGGGGAACCTGGACGAGTGGGCCGCCAAGGGCGTCTTCGAGCTCTTCCGCGAGATCAACTCCATGGGGATGACCATCCTGATGGCGACGCACGACCTGGGGCTGGTGCGCGCCCACCCGGAGTACCGGGTGGTGGAGCTGGCGCACGGCTCCGTGGTCTACGACTCGGCCGCCGCGGCCGTGGAAGCGGGGAGGAGCGATGCCGTACGCGCTCCGTGAGGCGCTGGCGGCGTTCCGCCGCACGCCGCTGCTGGCCGCGCTCTCCATCGTGGCCATCGCCTTCGCCCTCTTCGTCATCGGCCTCTTCGGGCTGACCGCCTTCAACATCCGGCGGGCGATCGAGAAGGTGGAGGAGAAGGTGGAGATCGTGGCCTACCTGGCCGACGCCACCACCCCGGCGCAGCTGGAGGCGGCGCAGCAGGAGGTGCGCGCGCTGCCGGAGGTGGCGGAGCTGCGCTACGTCACCAAGACGGAGGCGCTGGCCACGGCCATGGCGGAGATGGAGGAGTTCCGCGAGGTGTTCAGCGACCTGGACACCAACCCGCTCCCGGCCAGCCTGGAGGTGCGGCTGAAGCCCGGCAGCCGCAGCCCGGCAGCCGTCGAACGGGTGGCGAAGCGGATCCAGGCGTACCCCTTCGTGGAGGACGTGCGCTACGGCCGCGACTGGCTGAACACCATCTACACCCTGCGGCGCATCGCCGCGGGGGTGGCGATGGTGATCGGCGGCGCGTTCGCGCTGGTGGCCGCCATCGTCATCGCCACGGCGGTGCGCATCACCGTCTTCGCGCGGCGCGAGGAGATCAGCATCATGCGGCTGGTGGGCGCCACGGACTCCTTCGTCCAGCGCCCCTTCCTGCTGGAGGGGCTGATGAGCGGGCTGCTGGGCGGGCTGGCGGCGGCGGCGCTGACCTACGGCACCTACCGGGTGCTGGGAAGCACGATGTTCCGGGTGGAGTGGGTGCCCGGCGAGTGGATCGTGCTGACGGTGCTGGCGGGGACGGCGTTCGGGCTGCTTTCCAGCCTGATCGCGGTGCGCCGGCACCTGGAGCAGGTGTGACGATGCGGCGCCGCCTGGCGGGGCTCGCGCTGGTCGCGGCGGCCGCGGCGCTGCCGTGGGCCATGGGGGCGCAGCAGGGCCCGGACCAGGAGATCAGCGAGAGCCAGCGCCGGCTGCAGCAGATCCGGCAGGAGCGGCAGCAGCTGCGCGGCGAGCTGTCGCGCATCCGCAGCCGCGTGGGCGACGTGTCGGCGGAGATCCGCAACATCCAGCGGCAGCAGCAGGTGAGCGCGTCGCTGCTGCGCGAGATCAACCTGCAGCTGGAAGAGACGTCGAAGAAGATCGACGAGACCACGCGCGAGATGGCGGAGACGCAGGCGGAGCTGGTGGAAAAGCGCCAGCTGCTGCACCTGCGGCTGCGGGGGATCTACAAGCGGGGGCCCCTGCACAGCGCGCAGGTGCTGCTCTCGGCCCAGTCGTTCAGCGACCTGCTGAACCGCTACAAGTACCTGTACATCGTGGCCCACCGCGACCGCACGCTGGTGCAGGAGGTGGGCGAGCTGGCGCAGGAGCTGGAGCTGCGCGAGCGGGAGCTGCGGCGCAGCATCGAGGACATCCGCTACCTGCAGGCGGAGCGGACGCAGGAGAACGCGGCGCTGGAGGAGCTGCGCTCGGGCCGCGCGGCCACGCTCAGTGGCCTGCGCGCCTCGGAGCGGCAGACGAACGCGCGGCTGGAGGCGCTGGCCCGCGACGAGCGGCGGCTGACGGGGGTGATCGCGGACCTGGAGCGCCGCCGCCGCGAAGAAGAGCGCCGCCGTGCCGCGGCCGCCGCCTCCGCGGCGCCGGGGGCGGCCCGTCCCGCCGCGCCCGCGGCGTCGACGATGACGACGGCGGACATCGGCAACCTGGACTGGCCGGTGGGCGGGCGGGTGGTCTACCGCTTTGGCCGGGCCACGCAGCCCAACGGGACGACGATCCGCTACAACGGCATCGGCATCGGGGCGGCGGCGGGGTCGGCGGTGCGGGCGGTGGAGGCGGGGACGGTGGAGATGGCCGCGCCCTTCGAGGGGTACGGCCCGACGGTCGTGGTGAGCCACGGCGGCGGCTACTACTCGCTCTACCTGTACCTGAAGGACGTGTACGTGCGCCCCGGCGCCCAGGTGACCAAGGGGCAGACGATCGGCACGGTGGGCGGCGAGGGGACGCCGGAGGGGCCGCACGTGGAGTTCCAGATCCGCGAGCCGGGGGGCGGGGCGGTGGATCCGGTGACGTGGCTGCGGCGGGGGCGGTAGGGAACTGCAAGGTTACAGGTTACAGGTTACAGGTTACAGCCTGCACGGCTCCCGCAGGGTGATGGATCGTTGCGCGTCGCCAGCCCCGCGCCTGAGCGGGTAAACCCGCCGCTGGGACTGCCACAAGCCCCGTCTCGGCTCGCTTGCGCTCGCCGAACGGGGCTTCACCCGCTCTGGTGGGCAGGTTCGGGGGATGCACCCGGCCCCAGCTTCGGACGGTAGGTTCCTCCGGTCGCGCGCACGCGGATGGTGTGGCAGATGGCTTTGCGCGGTGCTCCCCCGGAATCTCGGATCCCTGCAGAGGGGCACGTGCGGTTGCAGGCTGTAGCCTGTTCCCTGTAACCTGTCCCCTGCAGTTTCACTCCATCACTCCATCACTCCATCACTCCATCACTCCATCACCCAGTGCCTCTTCCTCCCGTCTACGGCCACGCCGACGCGCTCGCGATGCTCGCCCAGGCGGCGCGCGCGGGAAACCTGTCGCAGTCGCTGCTGGTCCATGGGCCGGCGGGGATCGGCAAGGAGCGGGTGGCGCTCTGGCTGGCGCAGCTGATCCTCTGCGAGCAGCCGCAGGCCGATGGGCCGTGCGGGCGGTGCCGCAACTGCCGGCAGATCGAGCGGCTGGAGCACCCGGACGTCCACTGGTTCTTTCCCCTCCCCCGCCCCGACGCGCCCACACCGGAAAAGCTGCGCGACAGGCTGGAGGAGGCCCGCGGAGCGGAGCTGGAGGCCCGGCGCGCCAACCCGCACCACCTGCCCCAGTACGAGAAGGCGCCCGCGTACTTCATGGGCACCATCCAGAACCTGCAGCGGCTGGCGGCCGTGCGCCCGGCCGTGGGGAGCCGCAAGGTCTTCGTCGTCGGCGACGCGGAGGCGATGGTGCCGCAGGAGTCCAGCCCGGAGGCGGCCAACGCCTTCCTGAAGCTGCTGGAAGAGCCGCCGGCCGACACCACGCTCATCCTCACCTCCTCCAACCCCGGCGCGCTCCTCCCCACCATCCGCTCGCGCGTCCTGCCGATCCGCCTGCTGCGGCTGGCGCCGGAGGAGGTGGCGGCGTTCCTGGTGCGCGAGATGTCGATGGACCGGGCCGAGGCGGCGTCGCTGGCCGGGATCGCCGAGGGGGCGATCGGGCGCGCGCTGCGACTGATGCCCGGCGCGGGGGGCGCGGGAACGCTGCAGCGGCTGCGCGAAACGGGGCGCGACCTGCTGGCGGCCGCGCTGGCGGACGGCGAGGCGCAGCGCTTCGCGGCGGCCAACGCGGTGGCGCCCTCCGGCGCGCGCGGCGAGTTCAGCGGAACGCTGGAGGCGCTGGCGCTCTGGCTGCGAGACCTGATGGCGGTCGCCGCGGGGGCGCCGGATTCGGTGGCCTACGCCGCGCCCGCGGACGAGGCGCTGCTGCGCAAGCTGGCGGCGCGCCCGGGCGTGCGGCCGGAGGGCGTGGCGCGCGCCATCCTGCGCGTGCAGGAGGCGCAGGCGCTCGCCGCGGGCAACGTGAACCCGCAGCTCATCCTGGCGGACCTGCTCGGCGGAATCCGCCGCGCGCTCGCCTCATAACTCACGTTCAGACAGCGATCTACGGACCTTTGTCTCACGCAGGGTCAACAGAGTCGGCAGAGTGACAGCGCATCTGGCTCTGCCGACTCTGTTGACTCTGCGTGCGGCTTTCTTTTCTTTTGTCGTGACCGAGGCGCGTCGCCGTTGCACATGGGGCACTTGACGCGCCATCTGTTTGTCGAAGCGGCCCATCGCTGTCCCACCCCGCTGTGGAACCCGTTCCCGCATGCCCCAGGACCCCGGATTCACCCATCTGGACGAGAGCGGCCGGCCCCGCATGGTGGACGTGGGCGGCAAGGAGGTGACGCGGCGCATCGCCGTGGCGGAAGGGAAAATCCGCATGGCGCCTGAGACCCTGCGCGCCATCGTCGCCGGCGAGACGCCCAAGGGGAACGTGCTGCTGATCGCGCAGCTGGCCGGGATCACGGGGGCCAAGCGGACGCCGGACCTCATCCCCCTGTGTCATTCCATCCCGCTCACCAGCGTGGAGGTGGATGTCAAGCCCGACGACGCGCTCCCCGGCATCCGCGTGACCGCGACGGTAGGGGTGGAAGCGCGGACGGGGGTGGAGATGGAGGCGCTCACGGCGGTAACGTGCGCGCTGCTGACCGTTTACGACATGTGCAAGGCGCGCGACCGCGGAATGGCGGTCGAAGGGGTGCGGCTGCTGCGCAAGGAAGGGGGGCGCAGCGGGAGGTGGGAGGCGGAGGGCGAAGGCTGAGGCGGCATACCCCTTGCTCCGGATGTAGTCCCAACCCGTGCACAACGGAGGCACATCCATGCAGGCTCTGATCCTCAGGCTGCAGGCCGACGTAGAGGCCCGCAAGCAGTCCCGCCTGGACATTTCCGCCACCGCTCGCGTGGCGCTGATGGCCGGCGTGCTGTTCCTGGCCGCCTTTTTCCTGGGCGCCCAGTCGGCGGGTGGTACGGTGGTGCAGTGGCGGGAGCGGATCGGCATCGCGGCCCCGGAAGGGGCCATCGAGCTTCAGCAGCTGGAGATCGCGCGGCTCAAGCGCATCCACGAAAACTCTGCGCGGTTCGGCATTCCGGCGGACCTGGCGGAGCGGATCGAGGACATCGCCCTGGCGGAGGGGATCGAGCCGCACGTGGCGTTCGGGCTGGTGCGGGCGGAGAGCGAGTTCAACCGCCGGGCGGTGAGCCCCGTCGGCGCCGTGGGGCTCACGCAGCTGATGCCCTCCACCGCGCGCTACTTTCAGCGGGGGCTGGACCGCGAGGACCTGTTCGACCGCGACACCAACCTGCGCATCGGCTTTCGCTACCTGGCCACGCTGATCAAGAAGTACGACGGCAACCTGGAGCTGGCGCTTCTCGCCTACAACCGCGGCCCCGAGCGGGTTGACGAGCTGCTGCGCGCCGGCCGCGACCCCAACAACGGCTACGTGCAGATGGTGCTGGGCAAGAAGAACCGGCGCCGGTAGCCTCGACGCACCGCCTGCACGCAGGATCGCCCCGCCGGCACCACGCCGGCGGGGCG
>DATAAG010000905.1:0-13158 GCA_036260235.1 Longimicrobium sp. | reverse complement strand
GGGCGCTCACGGGAAAGGACCGTGGGTGATTCGGGCTTGGCTCGGAGCGGCGGATGTGGATCGTGGCGGGTGAAAGTAGCGGCAAGGGGTGCGGCGGACAACGCGCGTGGCCGTGGGACCGCGAACACAAGCGATCCTCGCGCCTGAGCGGCTGAAGCCGCCGCTACGACTGCGGAAAGCCCCGCAAACTGCGCGGGCTTCAACTGCGGGACGGCGGCGGCGACCCGAGTCGCGCGACGTGTACCCCCTCTCCCACGCAGTTTGGGGGAGAGGGGGCCAGCCCAGGCGAGCCGGGTGAGGGCGCCCGCGGATTGCGGGTGGACTCGCCATCCACCACTCTGAAGCCGGTCACCCTGCACTATCCTCAACCCCACCCGCCGATCCCATGAAGCGAGCCCTTGCCCTGCTGCCGGTCCTGGCCGCCTGCGCTCCCGCCGCGCCGCCCGCCGCCGCGCCCGCATCCGGCGGCGTGGCCGGGCTGGAGGCGGAGGTGCGGCGGATCATCCGCGCCGCCGTCGGCGACACGGCGGAGGTCTCGGTCGCGTTCCTGGACCTGGCCACCGGCGACTCGCTGCTGGTCGACGCGCACAAGCCGATGCACGCCGCCAGCACCATGAAGGTGCCGGTGATGATGGAGCTGTTCCGCCGCGCGAACGCCGGCGAGATCACCATGGACGACCGCGTGCCGGTGCGCAACGCGTTCACCAGCATCGCCGACGGCGGCACCTACTCGCTGAGTCCGGACGACGACAGCGACGGCGAGCTGTACCGCCGCGTGGGCGGCGAGGCCACGGTTCGCGAGCTGGTGGAGCGGATGATCACCCGCAGCAGCAACCTGGCGACCAACCTCCTGATCGCCCGGGCGCAGCCCGCGCGCATCGCCGTGCTGATGGAGCGCATCGGCGCGGGGGGGATGCGCGTGCTGCGGGGGGTGGAGGACAACGCCGCGTTCCAGGCGGGGATGAACAACACCACCACGGCGTACGCGCTGATGCGGGTGATGCGCGCCGTGCAGGACCCCGCCGTGGTGGGCGCGGACGCCGCGGGCGAGATGCAGGCGATCCTGGGCCGGCAGGAGTTCACGGAGATGATCCCCGCCGGTGTGCCCGCGGGCACGCGCGTGGCGAACAAGACCGGCAACATCACCCGCATCGCCCACGACGCGGCCATCGTCTACCCGCCCGGCCGCGCGCCGTACGTGCTGGTGGTGATGACGCGCGGCTTCGCGGATTCCGACGTGGCCGCCGCCGTGGGGCGCGACGTCTCCCGCGCCGTCTGGGCGCACGTCACCCGCTGATCCACCTCGACCGACGATCGGCCTCACAGAGTCGGCAGAGTTAGCAGAGGCAGGCTCACGTCCTCTGCTTACTCTGGTGACTCTGCGTGAGGCCATTTTCTTTCAGCCCCAGAACCGCCACCACGGACGGCGCGGTGGCTCGGACGCCGGCGGAGCGGGCACGGGCGCCGGCTCGATGGGAGGGGGAGGCGCGGGGCGCGTGGAGGCGATCCAGTCGTCCACGCTGCGGTGGCGGCCGAGGCCCAGCGTGTCGAAGTGGTCCGCGTCGTCCGTGCGGGTGACGCCCAGGGAGACCAGGGCGGAGTTGATGGCGCGCGAGCTTTCCTCCGCCTCGCTGCGCAGCTCGCCGCCTTCCCAGACGATGGAGCGCTGCTCGCCGTCGCCGCCGTGGTACTCCGCCTCCACGTAGGCCACGCGGCCGCGGCGGGAAAGCTCCCGCAGGCGCGGCACCAGCCCCTCGGGAAGGTGGGTGAACTCCCCGTGGTGCTCGTACAGCCACGGCCGCTCGGCGTCGCCGAACTGCCCGCACAGCGCCGTCGTCAGCGGCACCATGCAGACGTCCTGCGCCAGCGGGATCACCGCCGAGTCCGCGATCCACGGAATCGGCTCCGCGAAGACCTCGCACCGGGCCAGGACGGCGCGCAGCGTGTAGGGCATGGCGCTTCGGCGCGGAAAAAGAGCGGAGCGGAAGGCAGTTGCGTGATGCTCTCACGCCACCAGCCGTCGCGGGCGCCTGGAGGCGAAAAGACGAGCCGCGACGGCCCGTCCCCTCGCCATTTGGCGATCTTCAGCGTACAGACTTCAGCGACCCGGCACCCACACGACTCCGTTTCCCCGGCCGACGCGTCGTCACGCGCTCACGAGGCGCCGACGTTCGTCGCGCCAGCTCGTCGAGAAACAGTCCCGCCTCCATTCCGAACGCCCGGGCGAACTTCCGGGCGGCATCGAAGGTCAATCGCGACACCCCGGTCTCGATCCGGGAAACCTGCCGCTCCCCGAGGCCTGGAACATCCGCCTGCCGCAGCCCCAGTTCCTCGCGCCAGGCGCGAAGCGCCGGCCCAACCCGGTCCCGCTCGTTCCGCTGGATGGCCAGGTCCGTCATGAACGCGGGGTCGACCTCCTGAAGCAGTTGCGAGACGCCAAGATGAAGGTCGTGCGCCGGCCAGCGCAGGTACGAGCCGTCGGGATCGATCACGAACGCTGCACGCTCGTCTGCCTTCAGCCCCACGAGCGACGGGATCTTGCGCAGCGGAAAGCAGCGTAGCTCGAAATCCGCGGTCAGCACGAACAGGTCCGGACCCAGCACATAGGCGTGCACCACTCCCAGCACCGGCTCCCTGCGTGCCAGGCCAACCAGCAGACGCCGGAGAGCGCCCTGGTCGTACGTCGGATACAGCCGATAATCGGGGCGGTGGAGACCCAGGGCGTGCGGCAGACGCGCCAGTGCGGGTTCAGGCACGTCGATGAGAACCAGGTAGCGCGCGTCGGAGGCGGCTGCCCAGCCGCCGAGCCCGGGCCCGCCGGCAACCACGAGCTCCGACGCGCAGACGACCCCCACCGGTGCGGCAAGCGCCAGGGTGTCCAGCGTTCGCACAAGCGTGCGAAGGTGGGGCGGAACCGCCGCCCACGACAGCGCGCGGCCGGAAACGTACAACCGTGCGGCGTCCGCCATCCGGCTCTTCATGGATCGACCACCTGGACCTTGCGATCCCATTCTGCAAGGAGTTCCTGCCGCTTCTGCGCCACCGCGTCCAGGAACCGCGTCAGCTTGCGTCCCGGAATTCGCTTCACCTCGAACTCCACCTCATACCGGGGCGGGTCCTCGAGGAAGAAGATCTTTATCTCCCACTCACCCGCCGACTTGACGTGGAAGTGCGGCTCGAGATGGTCCTTCGACCAGAACCAGCAATCCCAGCCCGGATGTGCGACGGCATCGACGCGCCCCATGGAGTGAGTTCAGTCCGCTTCATCGCTGAGAATGGGCATTGTCCCCGAAGCTCTTCTTGTTCCGGATCCGCCCGTCGGAGCCATGGACGACGAGCTCGCTGCGCTGATTGCGCGCAATCCGGCGCGCAACCGTGATCGCTTCACTCCGGGTGGAGAACACGCCGGTCGCCCGGCTGTTTCCCGCTCCCCTGACAGCCCATCGGCCATCCCGGGGAATGACGTGCTGGTTCTTTCCCATTCTGCAGTCTCGCCCGCAAGTGACCGGACATGGGTACATGATAGCGAACAGGAAGATGTCTGGTCAACAGGCGCAGGCGTTCCCCGGCACCTTCGTACGGGCGCCCGGCGACGGTCCTTCCCTCGCGGACACCGTCAGCTGCCCTGGTGCATCTCGTAGACAGGGGGATCGGTTGCCGGACGGGGCGGGAGAGGGAGGGGCCTCAAAGTAGCAGTGGCCAACGCCCTCCAGGTGCGGCGCGACGGCGTTGACCGGCTTGAACAGCAGCTCGCCCGCGGCCAAGGCTTCGCCGTCGTCGCTGGCCAGGTCCACCGAGAACTCGCCGTACTCCTCGTCCTCCGGCGACTCCACCCCGAAGTACGTGATGCGCACCCGCGGCGCGGGGAGGACGACCGGGTCGGGTTCCCACTCCTTGCCTGTCTCGGCGTTGTACTCATGCACGCGGCGCTCGAGCTCCGCCACGTCCGCGAAGGTCTCGCCCCTGAAGAATCTCCAGGCGACGTCGCGCATCACCCACTGCGGCAGCGGTCGATCTGCGGATGACTCTCACCGGCGTCTGCCTCCCGACATTCACCGTGTAGATCAGGCGCCCGGCAGCCGGCAGGCGCGGGAGAAGCGGTGCCGGTGCGTGGCGAAGGCGCGGTAGCCGGCATCGAACACGCGCCGCAGGCCGGGCGCGCACGCCAGCAGCCAGAGCGGCCACGCCCACCAGATGCGGCGCATCAGGTGGCGATACACGTCGGCGCCCTGCACTTGGCGGCCGTCGCGGAGCAGGAGGCGCAGGTCGTCGAGCAGCTCCGCCGCGGGCAGCTGCACCGCGTCCTGCACCCACGGGCTCTGCAGCGGGGCGATGCCGAAGCCGCGCCGGCGCAGCGTGGGACCCCAGAACGGGATCCAGCGGCGGCAGAAGCCGCAGCTGTCGTCGTACAGCACCCAGCCGCGGACCGGCACCGGTACGGGCGGCGTCACAGCACCTCCTCCGCCAAGATGGCCTCGATCGCCTCGCCTTCGCGGACGCGGGCGCGGCCGCTGTTCATCGACCTGCGCTCCTCCGTCGAGCCATCCGAAAGCCGCACGCGGACGACCACCTGCGAGGAGAAGGTCATCGCCGGGTTCCAGGTGGCGGTGCGCCCGTCGGCGCTGATGCGGGCGGGGATGGGCTCAGCCATCGACGGAACGGAAGGGCGGGCGCCAGCGCGGGAGGTCGCCGCCCCACGCGCGGCGGCCGAACTCCACCGGGTGCAGCCCGGTGACGGGATGGTCGTGAAGGCGCACGTACCACAGGGAGTACAGGTCCATCTCCCAGTTCAGCTCCAGGATCACCGTCCCCGATCCCGCGTCGCAGAAGACGGAGACGAGGGACGCGATCTCCGGGTCCAGCCGTGGAATCCCGCGCACGTCCACCGCCTGGTCGATGTACTCCGCCGCCTTGGCGCGCAGCTCGTGCACGCGCGGCAGCACCCGCTCCGCGAACGCCAGCGAGTCCGGGTCCGGCTCGCCGTCGCAGTCGGAAACGTGCAGGTCGAAGTCCGCGCCGGAGACGGGCGCCCACCAGGGACGCCCCACCCAGTAGCCGGTCTCGTGCCTGAAGTTGTCCGGGGACGGGACCTGCATTCGCCTGCGTCGGCCGGAGGGCGTGGGATGAGGATGGCGCGCGCGTTATCCCAAACCTCACGCGCGCGGGGACGCCGCGCAACGTGATGGGGGATGGGCCCGGGCAGCTGCGGATCAGGACATCGCGGCGTGGCGCCGCAGGACTTCGCGCAGCGGCGCCTCAAAACGGGCGAGGCGCTCGGTGGTCTCGTAGGCCCTGGCGAATGGGACCGTCGAGCGCCCCGCGACCAGGCAGAACAGCCGCCCCTCCGCAATTCCCAGGAGCACGTTCCTTGGAAGCCGGGCCTGACGGGACGCGTCCTGGAGCGTCAGGGCGTTCTGCTCGTCCGCCAGCTCCATCAGGAAGATGATCAGACTTTGCGCGCGGTGCCGCGGGTGCACCTCCGGACGCAGCGAAGCGTCGATCGTGGCGCAGGCACGGGGGGTGAGCGCGCGGCTTATCGCGCGATGGTTGACGCCCGCGCCGGTCCGCAGCCACACCGCGGAGGGTAGATCGGTCGCGATCGTGAGGTCGCCAGGCCGATACTCGTCACGCGCGAGCACGTCCATCATTTCCAAACCTGCGGACACCAGGTCCAGAGTCGGCTGATAGTTCCTGAACATCCGCTGGATGAACCCGGGACCGCGGGGCGTCTGCACCTCTTCTCGCATCCAGACCTTCAGGTCCTTTTCCTCGGCCGGCCGGTCGGGAAACCGGGTAAGAAACTGGGCACACTCCCCCTCCGCCAGCGCCCCCGCCTCGCGCAGCAGGACAGGGGCATCGGCGCCGATGCGCGTGGCGACATGATGCAACAGCGCCACCGGCCCGTCGATGCTGGTATCGTATGCGTTGGTGCGCGCCAGGTCGATCATCGCGATGGCGGCCAGGCCGTCCCGGACGTGCTCTGCGTTGCGCTCCCGCAGCGCGAACACCGCCGCGCGCTCCGCGAAGGTAGTCAGCTCGTAATACGAGTCCCACACATCGATGGAGTCGCGCATGCGCGCACGACCGGCCGCGTCGCTGCCGGCGTACCGACGGGCGAGGTCGGCAAGCGCCGAGTCCAGAGGCACCCGCACCGGGTTCCACAGCGACCGTTCGCCGCGCGAATCGTCGTACCGCTCCGCCGGCATCGGCGAAGTGCGTCTGCGGTGCCAGCGCCGCAGCAGAAAAGCCGTGACGGCAAGCGCCATGTAGCCCACCGCGGCGAGCGCGAGAATACGAACGATGGACATGGACACCGAGTCGCGGCGGAAGGGCAGATACTAGCGACAATCCACGGTGGCCCGCCGGAAACCGCGGCGCAACACATTCGTCAACGCCCTGGGACTTTCCACGTTCACCGCATTGGACGGAGACTTGCCGCACACGTTAGATTCGCTCGGCGTCCGTGGAGCGCGGACGATCATCATCCACAGGGATTCGGAATCCGATGGCCGACGTCACCTGCGCGCGCTGCGGACAGACCCGGGCCGGGCTGCCGTTCGCGCCGTTCAACAACGACCTGGGCAGGCGCATCCACGCGCAGGTCTGCAACGAGTGCTGGCAGCAGTGGCTCAAGCAGCAGACCATGCTCATCAACCACTACGGCCTGAACGTGCGCGAGCCGGAGGCCAAGCAGTTCCTGTACGACCAGACGGAGAAGTTCCTCTTCGGCACCGGCGACACTGACCAGGTGGACACCAGCAAGCAGGGCACCATCCAGTGGTAGCCCCCGCCGCCCGCCCGCACCCCCGCGGGCGGGCGGGCGCCGCCCCTCCCGCACCCTCCGCATGAAAGCCCCGCTCGCCGCCCTGCTGGCCGCGCTCTGCGCCGCCGCGCCGGCTCCCGCGCAGACGCTGGACGAGGCGCTGGACCTCTTCTACCGCGACGAGATCCAGGCGTCGCTCCCCGTCTTCCAGGCGCTGGTGGACGCCCGTCCGGCCGACCCCGACCTGCGCGCCTGGCTGGCGGAGGCGCTGCGACGCACGGGTGACGAGGCCCGGGCGCTGGAGCTGGCGCGCCGGGTGCTGGCCGACGCGCCCTGCCACGCGCCGGCGCACACGCTGGCCGCCACCATCTTCGGACTCCAGTACTGGGAGCCGGGGGCGAAGGATTCCGCCCGGGCCCACGCCACCCGCGCCGTGGAGTGCGCCCCCGACGACGGCAACGCCTGGGTCACCTACTGGGTGACGGCCATGCTGCGCCGCGACGGTGCCGGCGAGGCGGCGGCCCAGCGGCGCATCGCGGAGCTGGCGTTCATCCCGGAGCCGGCGATGGAGATGGGGCGCTGGGTGCTCCGCTCGTCCCCGCCGGACGCGGTGCTCCTGGCCAACGGCGACTGGGACTACTTTCCGATGATGGTGGCGCAGACGGTGGAGGGGGTGCGGCCGGACGTGACCATCGTGCTGGTGAGCACGCTGGAGCTGCCGTGGTACGTCCGCCGCATGGCCGCGCGCACCGGCTACGCGCCCCCCGGCACGCTCAAGCACCTGGGCGACGAGGAGGGGCTGGCGAACGACGCGGGCGAGGCGATCCTGGGATCGCTCACGCTGGCGGCGTGGGCGGGCGAGTGGCTGGAGAACCGCAACCCGCGCCCGCTGGTGCTGGCCGCTACCGTGCCGCCGGAGCTGGTGGCGAACGTCGCCTGGCCGCGCTGGGACGGGCCGGTGTACACCCTGCGGCCGCCGGAGGAAGCCCCGTCCGACACCCTGCGCCGCATCGACGCGGACGCGTTCGCGCAGCTGCTGCCGCACCTGGACCTTGCCCGGCTGGACGGCCCGCTCACGCACGCCACCGACCGCAGTCCCATCCGCCGCACCGGCGTCCATCCGGCGGAGTACGTCGTGTGGCAGCTCTTCTCGTACGGCAACGCGCGCGTCTTGCAGGAGCGGCGCGACGAGGCGCGCCGGGCGATGGCGATGATCGACGCGCTGGTCGCGACGGGGCACGTCGGAGAGGAGTACCACGAGACGGTGGAGCTGCTTCGCACCATCCTGGAGCCCTGATCGACCGCGGCCGCCGTACACGCGACTTGTTGTTTCGGCCAATTCACGTTACCCTTGATGTGATCCGAACGCCACCCTTACCGGAGCTCGCGATGTCCACGAACTCGACCGACTGCTGCTGCGACGACTGCTGCTGTGGCGGCAACTGCGGCGCCGACTGCTGCTGCAAGGGCTCCTGCTGCGGCTGACCTCCGCGCTGCGTCCGACGCGAGAAAGCCCCGCACCCGCGGGGCTTTTCGCTTGAATGGACAGTGATGCGAACGTGCAGACTCTACGAGAATGGCCTCACGCAGAGTCAGCAGAGTCAGCGGAGTTCGACCTGTGCAAGGGATGGCTCTGCTGACTCTGCTGACTTCGCGTGAGGCAAATCAGTTCAGCTGCCCGCGCTTGCCCTCCGCGCCGCGGAAGATGGCGTCGGCCAACGGCTCCGCGCCGAAGCGGACGGGGTCGGTGGTGGGGAGGCCGGTGACGTCCTGGATGCGGGCGATCTCGTCGCGGGCGGCCGCCTCGTCCATGTCGAAGGTGACCAGCGAGACGCCGATGACCTTCGACGGGCGGAGCGGGGCGATGGCGCCCTCGCAGATGCGGATCATCTCCTCCACCGACGGCAGCGGCATCCACGCGTAGGCGTTGCCGCCGCCGTACGGGCAGCCGCGCGTGGGCTGGTGGCAGAGGATCATGGCGTCCGGCATCGACCCGTGCAGCAGCCCCAGCGTCACGCCGGAGTAGCCGGGATGGACCAGGGAGCCCTGCCCCTCCACCAGCACGACGTCGTTCCCCTCGGCCGCGCGCAGCACCAGCCGCTCCGCCGCCCCGCCGATGAAGTCGGCCACCACGGCGTCCACGGCGATCCCCCACCCCTCGATCAGGATTCCCGTCTGCCCGGTGGCGGCGAAGCCCACGCGGGCGCCGCGGGCGGTGAGCGCGTCGCGGATGCGCAGCCCCGCCGTCATCTTGCCGATGTTGCAGTCCGTGCCCACGGTCAGCACGGAGTAGGCGTCGATCAGCCGCGCCTTGCCCTGGCTCACCGGCAGGTCCGCGGGCGGCTTGCGCAGGTCGTGGATGCGCACGCCGCGCTCCGCCGCCAGCCCCGCCAGCTCCGGGTCGTCGCCCAGGTGCAGGTGCAGGCCGCTGACGACGTGCAGCCCCGCCCCGATCGCCGCCCGCAGCATGGGCCGCCACTCCGCCGGCAGCCCCCCACCCTGCGGCGCGATGCCGACGAGGAGCGCCGTGGGCCCCATCGCCAGCGCCTCCTCGATCGTCCCCACGACCGCGATCGCCCCGCCGAAGCCCAGCACGTCCTGCACGGTGCGCCCCGCCTGCGTGCTGTCCAGCACGCACACCACGCGGTCGGGGATGAAGCGCACGGCGCTGTTGGCGGTCTTGCTGGTCAGCGGCCCGAACTGTCCCTCGACGACGACGACGTAGTGGTAGGTGGAGAGGTCGTGGTTCACGGGAGAAGAAGTGCGTGAGTGCGTGAGTGCGTGAGTGCGTGAGTGCGTGAGTGCGTGAGTGCGTGAGTGCGTGAGTGCGTGAGTGTGTCAGTGCGTCAGTGCGAAGTCCGGCGGCGCGCGGCAGTTACGCACGCACGAACGCACTCACGCACGAACGCACTTCATCTCGGTGCCGAGCCCGCCTCCTCCAGCACCGCCGGAATGCTCACGCCGGCGCCGTCCAGGCGCAGGGCGCCTTCCGGGAGACGGATCTCCGAGGGGGCGTCGCGGACGAAGCGGCGGAAGCCTTTCCCCTCCAGCAGCCGGTGCACGTAGATGCGCTTCGTGATCACCATCACCGAGGCCAGCACGGGCACCGCCACCAGGAGGCCGATGGGGCCCAGCAGGTCCGCCATGATCAGCACGCTCAGGATGGAGAGCACCGGCGGCAGGTGCACCCGGCGCTCCATGATGAGCGGATGGACGATGTTGGCCTCGACGGCGTGGATGACGACGCCCAGCAGCGCCACCAGCAGCGACTGCACGATGCCGCCCGTGGGGAGCACGAACAGCGCGGGAAGCAGCGTGGAGGTCAGGGTGCCGAAGAACGGCACCATCACCGCCACCCCCGTGAACACGCCGAACGCCATGGAGAACGGCACGTCCAGGAGCTCCAGGCCGATCCACGTCAGCACGCCCAGGAACACCATCGCCAGCATCTGCCCGCCGATCCACGCGCGGATGGAGCGCCCCAGGTCCGCCAGGATGTCGCGCACCAGCTCGCGGTGCACCGGCGGCGCCAGGGAGACGAGGCCGTCGCGGTACACCTCCGGCCGCAGCGCCATGTAGATCCCCATCACCAGCACGCTGATCAGGTTGATGAAGAAGTGCAGCGTGTCGAAGACGAAGGGGAAGAGCCCGGCGACGTAGCTCCCGGCGTTCTGCGCCAGCCCCGAAAGCTGCTCCGCCAGCCGCTCCGGACGAAGGACCGACTGCAGCACCGGATAGCGCTCCGTCAACTCCCGCAGGCTCGCCATCCACACCTGGATCTGCGCCGGCAGTGCGGTGATCAGCGCCTGCGTCTGGCGCGCCACCGGCGGCAGCACCAGCCACCCCACCGCCGTTACCAGCAGCGCCGTGAGCACCAGCGCCGCCACCAGTCCCCAGATGCGGGGCACCCGGTAGCGGTGCTGCAGGAAGTCGATGATGCCGCCCAGGTACAGCGAGAACAGCGTGGCCATGAACAGCAGCAGCAGCACCTCTGCCACGCTGTACATGAACAGCAGCAGCAGCACCGCGAACACCGCCGCGGTCAGTACCGAGAACGGCGAGGGGCGGGGGGGCTGGCGTTGCTCTGGTGCGGCCATCGTTCAGGAGCTCGGGCAAGGGCCGGCATCGTGCCGGTGCGGCGGAACGTAGTGAATCGCGGCCGGGTGTGCCAAGTGCCGAGTACCGAATGCCGAGTGCAGGGGTCGCAGGCGCCGGTCGATCGAAGCGAACGCGGGGCCGGCAACCATGCCAGCCCCGCACTCACGCACTCACGCACTCACGCACTCTCAACCGCGGTTCAGCGCGTCGATCTGCGCGGCCAGGTCGCGGTCGTTCACCCCCAGCCCGCCGGGCTGCGCCTGCGTGGCGTCCGACGGAGGGGGCGGGGGGGGAGGAGGCGCGAAGGGGGCGCGCTCCTCCGCCGCGTGGGCGGAGCCGTCGTCGGCGACGAGCTCCGCGTCGTGCACCGGGGTCTCCGGCCGCGCGGGGGGCGCCGGGGCGGACGCGCCCGCGCCCAGCTGCAGCCCGCCCTGCGCGCCCTGGCCGGGGAGCGCGGGGCGTGACGCCGGCGCGCCGGGGGGGAGGGCGATCCCCATCTGCTGCTTCATCTCCAGCAGCCGGTACTCGATGTCGTCGGAGGTGGCGCCCGCCTCCAGCGCCTTGAACTGCTTCTCCAGCGGATCGCCGGACAGCTCCTCCGTGACCTCCGCCGTGGCCAGGGCCAGGCGCTCCGTGTGCTCGATCTTCTGCGCCATCCGCTCGAAGGTCTCGAAGGCGGAGGTGTCGGAAAGACCGGCCATGGTCTCGTGGATGCGCTTCTGCGCCTGCGCCCGCTTCTGCTTGGCGATGAGCAGGTTCTTCTTGCGCTGCGCCTCTTCGATGCGCACCTGCAGCTGGCGCAGCGCGTCCTTCACCTTCTCGGTGTCGGCCGCCTGGCGCTGCCAGGTCTCGTGCAGGCTGCGGGCGCGCTCCGCGTACTCCTGCTGGCGCAGGAGCGCCTGGCGGGCCAGGTCGTCGCGGCCCTGCTGCAGGGCCAGCATGGCGCGGCGCTCCCACTCCTGCGCCTGCTTGGCCTCGCTCTCCACCTGCGCCTTGAGCTTGCGCTCCTCGGCGATGGCGAGCGCCACCTCCTGCTTGGCCCGGGTCTGCTGCTCGCGCATGTCGATGATGACCTGCTCGAGCATCTTTTCCGGGTTCTCCGCCCGGGCGATCAGGTCGTTCAGGTTGGACCGGATCAGCAGCGAAAGCTTGTCGAAAATTCCCATCGCTCGTTCAGCCGTTCTGGTTGCTCGGCGGCCAGCCGGGCCGGGGGCCCGGGCGCACCGTCGGACGGGTTCGGTGATGCGTATCCGGCCGCGTCAGCACTCGCGGAACGGCGCCAGTTCCTCCATCTGCGTGGCCAGGGCCATCTGAAAGGAGTCGATGGTGGCCTGGAACTCGTTGAAGTCCAGGTTCTCGACCTCCAGCGACTCGGTGAGGATCACGTCGTCCTCCTCCAGCCCGTAGGCGGCGTGCACCAGGTCGGTGGCGTTGGCCTCCAGCAGCCGCCGGTAGAGCTGCGTGCACTTTTCGCCGTCGCGGGGCACGTCCAGCACCTTCAGGCGGAACACCAGCAGCGGCGGCGCATGGCTGATGACGACGGGGGTGCCGCCGTCCTGGCCGTTGGGGTACGCCAGCCACATTCCATCCGAAACTTCCTCGTAGTTCAGCTCCATCCGGTTGAGGAAGTTCACCACGTCCTCGCGGGTCACCATCAGGTCGTCTCCGGGTTGGGGCCCTCGGGCTGCTCGGGTGCGTCGAGCGCCGTGGCGGCGGGGGGCGCGCCCCCTTCGAGCAGGCGCACCATGAAGGACTGCGCTTCGCCCAGGCGGCGGACCTCGGCGTTGAGCGTGTCCACCTCTTCGCGCAGCCGCTGGATCTGGGCGTCGCGCGAGGCCAGGTCGTAGCCGCCCCCGCCTTCGCCGCGCCAGGCGCCGATCACCCAGCGCGCCGCCAGGCCGATTGCGATGATCGCTGCGACTGTGATCGGTTCCATCGTCGGTCCGGGTACGGCGGCTTCCGGGACAAAGTTTCACCCCGGCGGCGGTGTGTCCAGTGCAAGGGAACAGGGAACAGGGAACAGGGAACAGGGAACAGCCAGCCAGCGGCGCCAGACCCTTTCAGCAGCGCCGGCCTCGCGCTGCGCCCCCACCGGGCTCCCCTCCCTCGGGCTCGCGTTACTCGCCCACCTCCCCCACAAGCCCTGTGGGAGGCTGGGGGGCACGCCGGGATCGAGAGCGTCAGCCGGCATCCTGCCGCCCGCCGGGGCCCCTCCCCCCGGCCCCCTCCCCGCTCGTTCCTCGCGGAGAGGGGGAGAACGGCGCCGCGCTTCGCGCGGGGCCCTCACCCCCGGCCCC
>DATAAG010000904.1:0-2007 GCA_036260235.1 Longimicrobium sp. | reverse complement strand
GGATGCCGGCAGGCGTGCACGAACCCCCCCTTGCGCGAGGAACGAGCGGGGAGGGGCCGGGGGAGGGCCCCAGCGCGGGGCAGGTGGGTGCCGATCCCCGTTCAGGCCTATTCCCTATTCCCTATCCCTGCTACCTTGTCGCCTCGAGCGCCTCTCGCCCCGTGCGAAGGCGCTCGCATCCGTCTTGCACGGCGCGATGGGCAACGTGCGGGGATGACGACGACGAGTGGACCGGACAGAGACCGAGCAGATGCCGCATACCGTAACGCTGATCCCCGGGGACGGGATCGGGCCGGACATCACCGAGGCCGTGGTGCGCGTGGTGGAGGCCACCGGCGCAGACATCCAGTGGGACCGGCGCGCCGCCGGCGTGAGCGCCATCGAGCAGCACACCACGCCGCTGCCGCAGGAGACCATCGACGCCATCAAGGCCACCCGCGTGGCGCTCAAGGGGCCGCTCACCACCCCCGTGGGCGTGGGCTTCCGCTCCATCAACGTGGCCCTGCGCAAGGAGTTCGACCTCTACGCCAACGTGCGCCCGGCAAAGACCATCGTCCCCGGCGGGCGGTACGAGGACGTGGACATCGTGCTGATCCGCGAGAACACCGAGGGGCTGTACAGCGGCGTGGAGCACTACGTGGGGATCGGCGGCGACCCGCGCGCGGCGGCGGAGTCGGTGATGCTGGTGACCCGCTTCGGGGTGGAGCGCATCATCCGCTACGCGATGGACTACGCGGTCTCCCACGGGCGCAAGAAGGTGACGCTGGCGCACAAGGCCAACATCCTCAAGTACACGCAGGGCCTCTTCCTGGACGTGGGGCGCGAGATCGCCCGGGAGTACGAGGGACGGGTGGAGTTCGAGGACCGCATCATCGACGCCACCGCCATGCAGCTGGTGATCGACCCCGGCAAGTTCGACGTGATCGTCTGCGAGAACATGTTCGGTGACATCCTCTCCGACGAGATCGCCGGGCTGGTCGGTGGACTCGGACTGGCGCCGGGGGCCAACATCGGCCGCGACGCGGCGATCTTCGAGGCGGTGCACGGCTCCGCGCCCGACATCGCGGGACAGGGGATCGCCAACCCGGCGGCGCTGCTGCTGGCGGCCGCGATGATGCTGGACCACCTGGGGATGCGCGACGAGGCCGGCCGCATTCGCCGCGCGCTGGAGTCCGCCGTCCGCGAGGGCGACACCCTGACGCCCGACCTGGGCGGCACGGGGACGACGGACACCTTTGCCGACGCCCTCATCCGCCGCCTCTGATGTCCGCGCCCGCCGACCCCGCCCTGGAGGTGCACCCGCCGTTCGACTGCGCGCAGTGCGGCAAGCGGGTGCGCGGCGAAAAGCCCGACGACGCGCGGTGGTGCGCCGCGTGCCGGCGGGAGCTGATCGCGCGGGCGGCGCGGCTGGCGTGGGTGCCGGCGGTCGTGGTGGCGCTGCTGTACCTGGGGCTGCTGCTGTGGAGCGGGCTGCTGGAGTCGCCGATGATGGCGTTCTGGTTGGCGCTGGGGGCGGTGCTGGCGCTGGTGGCGTTCAAGGTGGGCCGCCGTGTGTTCTTCGACGTGCTGCGCGGCCGGGCGACGGGAGACGGAAAGGGCTGATGCGCGACTGGCTGGCTTCGCCGTGGGTGAACATCGTGGGCGCGGTGGCGGGGGGGATGGCGCTGGGCTACGGCCTGGGCTCGCTCCCCGGCGGCATCACGGCCGTGGGGCTGGTGTGGACCGTGATCGGCCTGCTGCTGCTGTGGTGGACGCTGGTGGACCGCGCCCGGGCACGGCGCGGCGCGCCGGAGAGCGAGCGCGACGGCTCACATACGATCGAGTAAGTGCGTGAGTGCGTGAGTGCGTGAGTGCGTGAGTGCGTGAGTTGACGGCAGCCGGGGCGGGCATCACGCCACAGCGATTGGATCGCCGCAACGACGACGCGCTGTCCGCCTTCGCGGGAACCAGGGACCGACGCTCCGGTGCACGAAGAAGCCCTCTCCGGCAGTTGCCGAAGAGGGCTCC